>MFQT01000016.1:105248-141704 GCA_001783145.1 Candidatus Magasanikbacteria bacterium RIFOXYB2_FULL_38_10 | reverse complement strand
CACGCTGGAAATGGAAACACCATTATAATTTCCATCAGAGCTGGCGGATATATGAGTAATGGTGCCGGTTTCTGTTCCTTCAAAGGAGCTGTCATCATTAGCGGACACGGTTACAGTTTGAGGTGTGGACCAATTTCCGGCGGTAAAAGTCAAAGTGGTCGGAGAGACGGAAAAATCAGCACTGGATTCGGAAACAGTAATCGTCACATTGTTAGATGGCAAGGAAGTTAAAACAATCGTGTATGTGCCAGTGCCACCGTCTTCTGTTACAGTGGCGGTGACGCCACTTACTGTAACTCCGGCCGACGAAGCTTCGGTAGCAACACTATCCGTACTGGAATTAGGCCCTTCGCCATTTTCATTAACCCCTGCCACTTCAAAATAATACGTGGTAGCGGTATTTAATCCTATGGCAGAATAAGAATTGGTTAAACTGGTATCTAATAAATCTCCGGCATAAAATACTCCGCCGGAATTAGTTGTAGTGGCGTAAACTTTATAAGAATCAGTCATGGACGCCGCATCCCATGTTAAATTTATTTGGCTGGCAGAAACAGCCGTAGCCGACAAATTGGTTGGAGCTGAAGGAACACCCGGCAAAATTGGACCAAAATCAGTAAAGTGACTTACTTGCGCTGTTAGAGTATTGTTAGTTGTGTCAACCGTAGAGGCTACCGCTTCCCACTGCCCGGTATTGGAATCAAAATAGCCTAATTGCAAAGTGCTTTCATTAAATCCCACCGGTAAATCCGACTCATTATATGTTAATGTTAAAGCAACATTATTGGTTAAAGAAGTAATGGATGTACCCGAGCTGTCTGTAGCCGAGATAGATTTAACAGAGGAAGATAAGGGGGTGGCGTTGGCCGAAGCTACGGCAATATCAGCATTGGCAATGGAAACACTCACTGTACTATTGGAGGTGCCTAAAGCATTGGCGGGAATATCCAGAACTAAATCGCTTTTAGACACTTGGCCTCCAGAAGCCGCAGTAATGCCATTGATTTGCGGGACAGCGACGGAACAACCGCCAACAGCAGTTAAAGAAATGTTTTGGCTGACATTGGAACCGCTGACCGTTACCGCTGTACCGGTTGTTCTATAATAGCAAGGTCCCTCGGCAAAAATAGTCCAATTACCATTGGTTACATTCAAAGAATAATTACCATTACCATCTGTGGGCACGCCAAGCCAGGTATCATCGCCATTAAATACCTTTCTAGCAGAAACCCAGCCGTTACTTACAGCCTGACTACTGGCATTCACAACTTGGCCGGAAATAGTAATAGATGAGTTGGTTAAATTAAAATTTTGCACAGTATCACCGGAAACGTCAACTTGAACATCCCCTTGTTCGGAAACGCCCCCTAGATATCGCACCCCTACCCTATAACTGCGTGTATTCGGAATATAAAGAGAGTAATTACCGCTACTGTCAGTTTGAGTAGAATAAAAACCAGAACCATTAACGCGGCTAGCCCAAATAAAAGCATTTTTTATTCCGTTACCGCTTTCCGTACTAGTAACTGTACCGCTTAAGACAACCAAAGCCGTGGTGCCAGCATTAAAAGTAATGCTGGCAGTCTGTCCGGCAACAATGGAAGCCGTAGAGTTGCCAATTTCTCCCAATAAGGGTGACCCTGCATGCACATTATAATTTCCTGCCGGCAATTTAATATCAGCAAATTTGTTATTACCGCTAATGGTCCAAGATTCCGTACCATTACCGCGGTTGGTTGTTTCATCAAAAGCGCCGACAAAAAGAGGGCTCACGTTGGAAGAATTTTGAATAGTCACCCGCAGTGTCCCCTGTCCGCCCAGCGTCCAATTAATATTGGAAGCATTACCCGAAGAAACATCAACATTTTGAAATTGTAAGCCTCCGGTATCTTCGGACCATCCGCTGACTTGATAGGTGCCGGAAGGAACACGCAAAATATATGTACCATCTGCCAGTGTTTCCGTACCGTTGCCACCAATTGTGTTGCCGGTACCGCGCGCGCCAATTTTAACACCGGACAAAGGCGAGCCACCTTGCGTCACAGTACCGCTGATGGTTCTAAAATTAGCAGTGTTCACTGTAAAAGTAACAGTGGGATTGATTTCCGCGCTTACAGTTGCTAAAGAGGAAGTCAAAGGCCCAAAACCGGGAGCAAAACCTTCTACCGTGTAAGTACCGGGTGAAAGATACAAAGTGCTTGTGCCAACGGAATTGGTCATAGCGTTGGCAAAACCATTACTGCCATGAGCAAAAACCGGAGCTCCATTAATTGGGACGTTATTACTATCCTGTACTACAATATTTATATAGGAAGCAGGCTGTTTAACATAGATTGTTTTATTGGTCGTGGCCCCTGTAATACCCACGGGAAATTCTTCCGGCTTACCAAAACCAAAACGTTCAATCTGAATAATAATGGTGCCCAGTGGTACTTTAAATTCATATTGGTTGGGATTACTGCCCCCATCCTGACTGGGCGAGCAAACACGATCTTGAGCATCCATAAATAAGCCGCCCCCCGTTCTTTTAACCGCCAAGCAAGCGTTGGTGATTTGATTGCTCCCGGTATCCAATAAAGATACATTCAAAGCTTTATCTGCCTGGACATAAGCGTAAGTGCCTATATTATAAGAAGTAGAGGAAGCCGCTATAAAATAGGATGGAACAGAGGGCGGCCAATACTGGGTGCCAGCACTGTCAAAATTGTCTTCACTTCCGCGATCTCCCGATTGTACGTCAAACGACCAAGTCTCCCCGCTCTTTACGCTGATGGAAGCATAGCCAGTTCCGGTAGAACTAAACCCTGGTGTGGTTAATTCGGGATCAGCAAATAAAGGAGTGTACGATTCATAGTTAGAACTATGAGCCAAAATAAAAGCATTTTCTCCTACTACTCCACCGGTAATAACCAAAGTGGAAGTGGCGTCAGGTACGGCAAAATAGATGGTTGAAGTTGTTTCTATCCCTCCAATGGCCGAAACAGAAGTTAAAGCCGGCGCCAAAAAGCTTTCATAAAAGGCTTGGCTGGTTTCGTCAACCGGCGGTGTGCCAATCATGTAATTACAATCCAATAAATTTTCAAGATCCACTTGCGAACTGCTGTCTAACTGCCTATTGCCAATAAAAAATTGCTTGTCAGGACAACCCACCCCAACCATTACTTGGCTTAATTCAGCTCCGCTTAATAAAGAAATTGACCCATTGGTAGAAATTTTTTTAACTACAATATGTAGAGTATTGCTACCTCCAATGTGGACTGTATCCACCGGCGGCAAAGAACCGTAACCGGATTCTTCACTAAAGCCGGTAGCGGAGCCATCCAACAAACCATTGTTAGATTTAGCTGTATAGACAAAGAACCCGCGATAAGCATCAGCCGTAGCAGGATTGGTAATACCACCCACTTGAACTTCAATAACATCACCGGAATTGGTGGCGGCATTGCTGGTGGTTAAAACCAATTGATTGCGACCGGAAGTTGTGACAACTTCAATTGCCCCATTGGCAATTTGAGCGTTAGTGGAATTACTTATGTTGGAATTACTAGCTAAAGAAACTGTGGCTCCTGATAAATTAAACCCAACTGGAAAGCCTAAAACTATTTTACCGCCGATGGGAATACTGCTGGTTGTTGTAAATATAAAATTAAAAGCTACATTGGAGCTACTGGTAGCATAAGAACTGGGAGTAATACTGGAATTGGCATCAGAAACAATTGCCCCTCCGGCGCGTATAATAGAAGCGGTAGAAGTAACGGAAAATCCGCCGGAAAGACTGCCTTCCGGATGAGCTGAATCAACAGGCGTTCCGCCGGCAACAGTAAAAATTAAATTTTGTAAATTATTAGCTTGAGCAATCGGATTATTTATTCCGCCCAAGGTGACAGACCAAACTGTGCCGGAATTTATGGTGCTGGTGACAAAACCATAGACAACAGGATAGGCTCCGGAACCTGAACCTAAGGTGGTTTGAACCACACCTTGAGTAGCAACCGTGCCTTGAGTTTGAGTAACAGCCACATCATCTATATATACTTCCTTATCTCCAACAGACGAAGTGACAATTACCAAAGTTACTTTACCCGAAGGAGAAACCGTAATATTCTCAGTAGATTGAACCCAAGCGGCTGTGTCATTTAAATTCAAGCGGTAATTACCGCCAATGTCGGATGTTAATGAATTGGTATCAGCATCCCAGGCATTAGTTAAAAAATTCCAAATTTTAGTATGGGCGCCCGGACCTCCACCACCGGAAAAATCATCATCCACAATAATTAATTGGGCGGAACCGGTCACAGCATAAGCATAAAGTGAGGCAAGAGCTTCTGAACCGGGAACCAAGCCGCTAACCGTCTGCGAAATCCAGGAAATTAAAGCGTTGGCTTGCGTCAATTTTACTGAGAAATCTCCGGAATAAACCGTGGTTGTGCCTTGAGTAACAACATCAGTATCTCCATAAAATCTTTCATTCCAACCGGTGGGAAAATCTGTAACCAAACCTGTTTCAAAACCGCCATTTAAAGCAATATCATTTGCCGGATTATTATTTTGCAGTAAACTCCAATCATCAATATAAATTTCACTGTTATTATCAGCACCCAAAAAAGTTATTGACAGTGTACCGCTGGCATGAATAGTAATTGCGGGAATGGTATATTCGGCATAAGTACTGCTAACTGTCACATTATAGATATTGGCTTCAACATAATCATTATCCCAACTCTGGGTATTAAAATTCCAAGTGGCAACTGTGTTAAGATCTCCTTCAACAGTATATAAAACACCCAACCTGCCTGAACCGTTATTTTTAGACCAGATATGTCCGGTATAGCTATTCCCTTCAAGTAAACCCAAAGAAGTTTGAAAAGCGGATCCCCCTGTACCACCTGAACTATTAACAATTTTAACCGCGCTTAAACCGCCATGAGACGGTGTAGCGCTGGCTGAAATACTATACCCAGTGGAAATCTCATCAGCAAAAGCTCCAAGCGCCCAATCACCAGTTTCAGTTATCCAGGTTTGATCAAAATTGCCGTTGCTTAAAACATTATTGGAGACAGAAGTGGAAGTGGTAGAACCCAAATAAGGAAAAGTAGTGGTAACACTAGCCGCAGAAAACCCTTGCAGGCTATTGCCAATGGAAGGGAAACGAAACTGCACCACATCATTGGCCGACAGAGCGGCCGTGGTGGTGACGGAAAATTGCCAGCTAACATCCGTAGCCCCAATTAAATTGCTTTCCGTAGAGGTTGTTGGCGTCACGGTTAAATTGGCAGCCTGGACTGTTGAACCAAATAAAAAAATACCAAAACCACATAAGACAAAACAAATTTTATTTACCTTAAAATTAAACATACAGATGTAAATTACATTTTTTTAATTTTTTTGTTCCCCGCCTCACCCTCTTGAGGCCGCAAACCCGCATCAACGGCAACTATGGCAGACGGCTCTTTATAATTCTGTAAATCTACTGTTTCACTTTGTTTTTTATCAAAACCCAGCTTTTCAAACAATACATAATATTTATTACGCCCTACCAAAAAGGAATAGCGCCCTTTATTATCGGTGATTTGGGTCTCCAGCAATTTATTATACTGCATATCAAAAATACGGACAACAGCTCTTTCCAAAGGATTTTTATTCTGTTCATTATAAACAATGCCCCAGCTCTTGGGTCGGCGCGGATAGGCCAGACGTAAAAACAAACCATAAAAAATCACTTGCACCCCCAATAAAATTTCCGTCAATAAACCGGGGGTGATTAAAACAAAAACCACGGCTAAAATTAAACTGACCAAAGCAAAAGTGTGCTGGAAGCGCCTTAAAATCAATTGCCAGATAATTTTTTTAATGGGAAGCTCTTCACCCAAAGGATCCAAAGGAATATTAGGGGTAATAACAGCTCCTTTTTCTTTAACTTCTATAATTTCCCCATGGTATAAATCTAAAAAAGCATGATCCTCTTTAAAATTAAGAAAAAAATCTGTAGGAAATTTAAACCCGCCTTGTTTTAAATCAATCAAATATTTGCCGGGGGCAGGCAAAAAAGCAAAACGCCCCTCTTTATCTGTCACTTTTGTTTGCATTACCCGTTTGCTCTCGGCATCAAGCAAACGCACCGTCACCAAATCTAAAGGCATTTTAGTTAAAGAGTTGTAGATCACGCCCCAGCCTTTGCGCTTGCGCCTAAACAAAACCAGAATCGGCTGGGTAAATAGAAAACGCAGATAAAGAATAAATTGCGACGCGCCCACGGCCGTAGTGGCGCTAACCGCCGCCGCTCCGGCTACCACCGGCGCCACAACATCTTTAGTGGTTTCTTTAACTATGGGATTGTTTACAAACTCATTGGCATTTTTAACCGCGTCTTTGGCAGAAGCAAGGGCTTTTTGTGAAACAACTTTAGCGGCAAAGGAGGTCTTTTCTCCTAAATTTTCCGCCACATTAACAATGTTTTGAACCACGGAAACATTAGGGTCTATAACATCTTCAAGTTTGGGAGGAATAGCTAAAACTTGCAGTTGATTGTTCACCACCACTCCTCTGCTCAAAAAATATCCTGTTTCTTGTGTTTGATAGCCTTCTTTTTCTATATGTAAAATATAATTTCCCACCGGCACCAAATAACCAAATTCGCCATTGGCGTTGGTGGTTTGCGGATTTTGTTGCCCATAAGCCTCGGCCGGCCATAAGGTTGGGCTGGTTAATAAAGAGACTTTGACTCCCTCTACCGGAATCTCTTTTCCATTTTTCTTTTCTAAAATTCTGCCAAAAGGAACAATATCAGCGGTCCAATTAAGAATTTTTGTTCTTAGATCCGCCAAATTAATTATTAAGGTGGCGGGAAATTTGCCAACTGTCCCTGGCAAAGTAATTTCCGTTTCCCAATAATTTTTTATTAAATCAAATTTTAAAAGATAAGAACTGTTGTCAACGCTTAAAATAAGCTGTTGGGCGCTTGAAAATAATTTTTGGGCGGGTATGTTTATTTTTAAAGAGGTGTTAGGCAAAAAAGAAATTTCTTGATTTGTTGGTACGGTAATTTTGCCTTGAGCCACGCTGAATTGAAAATCACTTAAATAAATTGGTAATTCTTCTCCACCGCTGATACCTGTACCCGTTGGGGGCTGTATGGGAGTACCGCTGGTAGGAATAGCCGAAGCAATGGCGCCGCTGGAAAAATTTTCCGAACTATCATAAGCAAATACCGTATAATAGTAAAGAGTGCCGTTAGTTAAACCGGAATCCGCAAAAGAGGCGACGCGTCCTTGAAAAATCAAATCTCCTTCAGCCGGAGTGGAAGGAAATCTTGTAGAACCTCGCCTTATCATTACACCGGTAAAATCAGTATCACCAGGATTTTGCCAGGACAGAGTTACTTTTTGATTTTCTGCCGCGGCCGTTAAACTATTAACATTGGATGGAGCCAGAAGATCTCGTGAGGTTGTAAAAGAAAGCAACGGCCCACTAGCTTGGTTGCCATCGGTATCAGTTGATTTAACGGAAAAATAGTATTGAGTATTGGACTGTAGACTGCCAACGGTTAAACTATGCGTTTTAACCAAATTAGTGTTGGAAGATAAAGAGCCCAAAGCGCTGGTTAATCCGTAGGCTACCTGTGAATCAGCATCTTCATTAGTTTCCCAACTGATAGTTGCTGAAATTATTTGAGGAGCGGATTGAATATTGAAAATTATGGGCGGAGCGGCATCGCGCGTAACAAAAGATTGGTCGGCTGATTCTGCTTCATTAAAATTGGCATCGGCGGATTTTACTTTAAAATGATAGGTAGTTTCTGGTTGTAAGGATGATAAATTAAGAAGATGCGTTGTCTTAAAACTTTCATCGGAAACAAAACCGATTTCATAATTGGTGGTTAAGCCATACACAACGGAAGAGGTGGCGTTTTCATTGGTGAGCCAGGTTATTCTGGCGCTAACACCGGTGATATTGGATGTTTGGATATTAGAAATTATAGGCGGGGTAATATCTCCTATATTAAAAGTCCCGTCCTCTGACACAGCTTCATTAAAATTGGCATCGGTGGATTTTACTTTAAAATGATAAGTGGTTGCGGCTGATAGCCCTGACAAATCAAGGCTATGAGAAGTGGTGAATATCTGACCTGTAACAGAACCTATTTCATAATTGGTGGTTAAGCCATACACAACGGAAGAGGTGGCGTTTTCATTGGTATTCCAAGCAATCCTTACTGAATCAACCGATAAAATCGTCACCCTAATATCAGAAATTGCGGGAGCCGTGGTATCTGGCGCAACAGGAGGCAAGGTAGAACCGAAAACAACATTAGACAAACCGGATAAATTACTTACTTCATCGGTTGTTTTAAGAGCAAAATAATAAGTTGTTTGGGAGGCTAATCCTATAACAGTCATTTCTTGAACTGTGCCGGTCACTGCCGGAGCCGGTTCCCCTACTACTTGAGTGGCAGAAGCCCAATCGCCCTCCGTAATATTGGAAGAGGAATAACGCAAATCATAAGCGGAAGCAGTGCCGCTGGTACCATCATCTCCGGGGGCGGTCCATTTTAAAGTAATACTATTGGAAGTGGTAGAGCTGACAGATAAATTGCTAATGACCCCGGGCACGGTAGAATCTCCTGATGTTCCGCATCCTGATCCCGTACAACCGGTAGGCTGGGGATAATTTCCGTTAACCGTAGTGGTTCCTGTAGAAGTGGAGGTTCCCGCTTTAACAAATTGAGTCATCAAAAATAAACTGCCCAAAAACAGACAAAGAAGAAAAAAAACATTTAAAAAAATATTCCGCCTTTTATCTTTCATATCTTAAAAATCTTTTCTTGGCCATTTTATAAATAACAAAAATTACTAGAATTACCGCGGCGATACCGGCTAAGTTATAAAATAAATTTTGTGGCCAAACCCAAAAAGTGATTGTTTGGCTCTCCACTGATTTATCTTTACCAAAATATAATTGAGCTTTAGCGCTGTATTTCCCCCACTTAAGATTGGCGCCACTCAATGAAAAATTTCTGCGACTTTGCGGTAAAATATTTTGTCTGACGGAATTAACGGGCAGGAGGGATATTTGTTCATTGTCACTGTTAAAAATTTTAATTTGACCGGAAGGCTCAAGATGAGTATTGCCGGAATTTTCTATTTGCAAAAAAAATGAATTATTTTCATTTTTTCTGAAATCTACAATTTTTAATTCTTCCTTAATAACTCCGGAAACATTTAATAAAATCAGGGAACCTAAACGGTTTACCAGTTGCACTCCCGCATCTTTAAGAGGCGCCTCGGTCCAAAAAATGGCGGCATAATGTCCGCCGGGTTCGGCTGTCTCCGGAATATTAATAATAACCTGCGCTTCTTTACTTTCTCCACTCGGTAAACTAATTTTTTGTGGTTCCACAGAAATCCATTGCGCCAAATTCGTAAAATTACTATTTCCTAAAAAAACTGGCAAACCGGTGTTTTTATCAGGTTCAAAATTTTCTATTGAAGAATAAATTGTCAGAGGCTGGTTGGTTTCATTAAAAACTTTTATTTTTTTTGTTACTGCAGTCCCCTTTTCAGCTTCTATTTTAAAAAGAGGAGGACTGACTGTCAGCGCCTGAACCGGAAAGATTTTAAAAAACAAAAAAAAGATTAAGACAAAAAAATAAATTGCGCCTATTTTAAAATCGCGAGAGAAAAAAAAAGTTTTTAAAAAAACCTCCATAAAAAAACAACTAATAATTTACCATAGTGGTAAAAGTGACTATGTGGCTGTAAGTGCCATAAGCTGTGCCGGAACCAACCGCCGCTTTATAGGTGATAATTGTTTCCTCATTGCCGGCCGCAGCAGAATTGGAGGCTACAATTTGCGAACTGGTAGTAAGTGGAGTTGAGGTGGTGGTACTGTTCATCTTACCGGCTGATCCGGAGGTGCTGATTCCATAACCGGCTGTGCCGGCAGTCACAGTTCCATTTATGGGAATATCAGTGATAACATTGGAACCGGAACGCAAGTCGCCGTCATCATTAATAGTTGTGGTATAACCTGTAACGGCGTTAGTGGAAACAGTTAAAGTCTGCGAGGCGCTGGCTACGGAGCTAAGGGATAATGTACCAAAATTTATGGAATCAGTTGATAATGTAACGGCCAGACTGGTTGCCGAATCGGCGCCAAAAAAACCAGAGTCAATAATAAAATTGGTACTGGTAGATTGAGTGGGCTGGCTACCCATTTCCCCAGAAGTATTTATAATTTGATAATTAGTAGAGGTGGATAATCCCCCTCCTACATTAACTACATCTGTAACAACCTTAAAATTAGTTGACTCCATGGTTAAAGACGAGGCAACCAAAGGAAAACTTAAAACAATCAAAAAACAAGAGAGAAACAAAACTTTTTTCATATCTTTAATTTTAGCACATTTTAAGTAAAATTTCACTTGTGCATAAATAAAAATAATTACTCTAAAAAGTAAGGGGGTTAGTAAAGCTTATATTTTTTGTTATTATATTATTTTACGACACTTTTTAATAGCTAAAATTGGAGAAAATAAAAGAAAAAATAATAGAAAGTTCCGCAAGGAACTCTTTATGCGCACTTACCCCCTAATCTCTAAAAACAAAATTTTTTATAATCAATTTCTTTTTTGTCTCAATTTCCTCTATTATGAGCTCACAATAAAATTTGTTATGTTGGCGAAACTGACATAACTTCTAAAAAACCCGCCCAGATGCCTCGACTCTTGGGTCAAGGGTTTTCACCTAACTTTAAAAAATGCCAAATCAACAAAAGATATACATGGTTTTAACAAACCTTTTTAAAACAGACAGCTAGACAGCAAATTGACTTTCTATTCTATTTGTATACACTAGTCTATACAAACAGCTCAGATGAACATTAAATTGTTCCACTGTACTTCTTTTCTTAATTAGCCAAATAATTCTAAAATTAAAAAAACATAAAATAAGCTTAATAACAAAAAATTTGTATAGACTAGTGTATACAAATTTCAATCAAAAATGGACCTAGGCAGAATCGGACTGCCGCCCCCGCAATGCGAATGCGGTGTACTACCACTGTACTATAGGCCCATTAAAAAACAACCTAATTTTTTGTTTCATTAACCAAATCCCCAAAGACTTACTTTTTCATTATCACATTAAAAAATCATTACCTGTCTATTCTAGCTACTGCCCCCAGTATGAATCGAACACACATCCACCCCTTAGGACGGGGTTGTTCTATCCATTGAACTATGGGGGCACTAGCCAAAATGGTCAGGTCAATAGGTTTGAAGTTCCTTATGGAACTAATTTTAAAAAAAACTCAATTTTTTAAAGTAAATATCTCTTATTCTACATTAAACTATGTGTCGCCAAATGTATTTAGTTCTAATTCTATTTTTTAATTAAATCAGCCATTTGCCAAAACAATTCAAACATCGCTCGCAATAAATTAACTAAAACAGAACTCTCAATGATTATACCCATTTGATTGATTTTTTTCAAGAGGTCTGTCATCGCCTTATTTCACAAAAATTAACCAACCTTAAGGCCTAATCCCCAAATTCAAACCCAAGTTTGTAAAAACCCTTCTAATGTGATAAATTTTAAACATATTTAACAAGTTCATCAAAAAAATCCATAAACTATTCAATCTAAATTATGCCCACTGCCTTAATTTTAATTTTTTCCCTCCTCGCTATCGCCGTTATCTTCCTTCTTTTGTTTTTACTGCAAAAAATCCAAATCATGCAAAAGCCCAAAGAGGGGACGGAGAACATTTTTTTAATGCTGCAAAATCAAATTAGTGAATTAACCAGAACTGTAGATGCCAAACTGGCCGAAACTCATAAATCTGTCCAACAACAATACGGCATCTCTACCCGTATTATCCAAGATGTGACAGAAAAGCTGACTAAACTGGAAGAAACCAATAAAAGCGTAGTGGGTTTTGCCGAGCAATTACAAAGCCTGGAAGATATTTTAAAAAATCCCAAACAGCGCGGCATTTTGGGTGAATATTATTTGGAAACAGTTTTAAAAAATGTTTTACCGCCTAAAAGTTTCCAGATGCAATACAAATTAGGCAAAAATGAAGAGGGGAGCGACTTGATTGTGGACGCGGCTGTGTTTGTTAAAGATAAAATAATTCCTATTGATTCCAAATTTTCTTTAGAAAATTACAATCGCATAATTGCCGAACATAACCCTGTAGAAAAAGAAAAGCTAGAAAAAATTTTTAAACAAGATTTAAAAAACCGTATTGATGAAACCGCCAAATATGTTTTGCCAGACAAGGGAACTACGGATTTTGCTTTTATGTTTATTCCGGCCGAGGCCATTTATTATGATTTATTAATCAATCAGGTGGGTGCGGTTAAAGTAAACACCAAAGACTTGATTGAATATGCCACCAAGGAAAAACATGTGATTATTGTTTCTCCCACTTCCTTTTTAGCTTACCTCCAAACCGTTTTGCAAGGCCTGCGCGCCCTGCAAATGGAAGAATCCATCAAAGATGTAATTAAAAAAGTAGGGGATTTAAGCAAACATTTAATCGCTTACGATGATTATTTTAAAAAACTGGGTAATAATTTAAGCACCACGGTTAATTCCTACAATACCGCCTATAAAGAATTAAACAAAATAGACAAAGATATCATGCACATTACCGGCGGGGAAAAAGAAATAGAAGTTTTGCAAATTGATAAGCCCAGCCTTGACAATTTAAGCTAATTTTGCTATAATATAATAAGTCTCAAAAAAACGCTCTCAATTTAATTTATCAGTTAATGTACTTATGCCAAATAAACCAGCGGCAATCAAAGCTTTACGTCAGGCTAAAAAGGCAACCATAAAACACAATGCCCTTAAAAATACCTTGCGTAATTTAGAGAAAAAGATTAAAAAAGCAATAGCAGCCAAAGAAAAAAAGATAGCCCAAACCTTAGCCAAAGACTGGCAAAAAACCTGTGATAAGGCGGCCAAGGTCAAGGCTATCAAGTCTAATACTGCTAACAGATTAAAATCCAGATTAATGAACAAAATAAATTCATTAAAATAATTTTCTCAATCCCTCCATTCTCACGGAGGGATTGTGTTTTAAAAATATGAACAATGAACGTCGCGGTTATTCCCCAGAAACCGAACTATTAAAAATTCATCCTCTAATTAAGGATTATCTGCAGGTTCATTCTGATTTATCTCGTCGCGAACAGGAATTTTTGATTAATTATTATCAAAACCTAAGACAAGATATGGGACACGGGTTAGCCGGAGCCTTTAGAAAGGAAGCTGGAAGAATTAAAGGTGAAGGAAAAACAGGAGAAGCTTTTAAAAAAGCTTGGGGTACTGCTACGCAAAACCCGGAAAACGGCCCTAATACCACAACTATTTTTATGGCGGAGCGAGAAAATATTAAGGAAGCTGCCGCTCATCAGGCCATTGAATTGTTTGAATTAAAACAAGAAGCGGAGATTGATCATATTAGCGGGTTGTATCGCGGTGGGGCCTTTGACCGTTATGCCGAAGAAACCTTGGCTGCGGCTCAAAAACTGGCTCAGGAATATAATAAAGAACTGCCGGAGCAAGATAAACTGGTGAGCGCCTATGTGGCTTTTGATGTTGATAATTTTAAAACTATCAATGAAATAATTGGTCACGACAGAGCCGATACGGAAATTTTGGCAAAAATGGGAGAAATAATTAAAGGGACTCCGGAAAAACCAGGCCTTATTAGAAGCACGGATTTAGCCAGCCGCATTGGCGGAGATGAGTTTGTGATTCTTTTCACTCATATTAAAGCCTCGGAAGTGGAAAAAACCATTCAAAGACTTTTGACAGCTTTTGGCACTATTACCTATGAAACCCCCGACGGTCCCCAAAAACTTTCAGTCAGTGCCGGCGTTAAAATAATTAAGGCTGAAGAAAAAACCAGTTTAAAAAGTGCCAGACATATGGCTGACGAGGCAGGCAATTTGGCCAAAATAGAAAAAAATACGTTTCTAATTTATACCACAGATTTACCGGACAAAATTGAAGCCATGATTGTGGAAGGGGCTAAAAAATCAGACGCGGACAACAAAGGATTGCAATTTTATCTACGCCAATTGCGCCAATTAAATAAAAGAACCATAGAAGACACAGCTAAATTTAATGAAACTGGATTAGCAGAATTTGAAAAAACCCTGGAAAGACAAGCCCATATTAAATTAGCCACAAAATTAAAAGAATTGAAAACAAAAGAAAAAGCCGCTTAAAAGCGGTTTTTTCTTTTGTTTAACTTTCTTAACAATTATCAACTGCAAATTTTGTTCACCAACAAATCTAACAACAACCGATAATCCCCCTCGCCTGTTTTAGCCCTTTTATCTATTTCCAAAAGCTCGGCATAAATTTCTTTTAGTTTGGCAAAAGAAAAATTCCGTAAAACACCATAGGCTTTTTTAACC
This sequence comes from Candidatus Magasanikbacteria bacterium RIFOXYB2_FULL_38_10, assembly GCA_001783145.1. Classification (NCBI taxonomy): domain Bacteria; phylum Candidatus Magasanikiibacteriota; species Candidatus Magasanikbacteria bacterium RIFOXYB2_FULL_38_10. The sequence goes on along the minus strand of MFQT01000016.1, from coordinate 127,270 downwards.
ACAAAAGGGGATAAAGCCAACTCCCTGGCCGCCATATCAGAAGAAGCGCCAGGATTTAAATTCATAAAATCCTTAACCAAAAGCATGGTTTTAAATTGCCAAACTAAGGCTCCAAAAACCTGAGGTTCATTTGCCCCGCTAGACCACTGATCTTGCAAAAGCTTAATTGCTTGTTTACCATTTTTAGCTGTTAAGGCATCTATAAAATGAAAAGTGTTGTCATCGGCTACCTCCGGCAAAAAAAGGTTCAGATCGGCCGAGGTAATAATTTTTTGTCCTTTTTGTTTGGCAAACAAAATAAGTTTTTGCAATTCATTATTAAGACGCCACAAGTCTTCGGCTAAAGGATGGGCAACCAAACTACTTAAAGCCAAATTTTCCATCCCCATTTCTTCTTTAGCCAGTTCATTTTTAATCCATTGGTTTAATTCACCGGATGTAAGAGACGAAAAAAACTTGGAATACTTTTGTTCTTTAAGCCAAGCGGAAAAGGGATGAGGCTTTTTATCAGATAATTCTTCTTCCCAAAAAATAACCACGGAACTGGCCGGAATCTTTTTCTGTTCTATCATTTGCCATAAAGTATCTAGCAAATCTTTTTTACCCTTAGATAGAGCCCTTTCTATCACTACTAATCTTTTTTCCGCTAAAAAAGGAGAAGCCACTAAATTTTCTAAAATTAAAGAGACTTCAGTTTTTTCCGCATCAAAAATATTAACATTCAGCCCGCTTGGATCGCGCTGTTTTTTAAAATCCTCCAAGGATTTTTTTAATTGTTGCCGACTTAAAAAGGTATTAGGACCATATAACAGAATAAACATATTATATCTCCTTCATCTCTCCCCAATTATCACCAGCTTCTACTTCCACTTTAATTGGTACGCGCAGTTTTAAAACATTTTCCATAATAGTTTGAATGGGATCGGCATATTTTTTAATTGCTTCTTCTTTTACCTCAAATACTAGCTCATCGTGCACTTGCAAAAGCATTTTTATTTCCGATTTATCTTTCAACAACTTGTGCACTTCAATCATAGCGAGTTTTATTAAATCCGCGGCTGTACCTTGAATAGGGGCATTTACCGCCATGCGTTCGGCCGAGTTACGCAGTTGCGGCATACCGCTGTTTATCTCTGACAAATAGCGGCGACGGCCAAGTAATGTTTCCACATAACCGGTGGAGTGAGCGAGCGAGCGCGTTTCATCTAAAAACTTTTTTACTTCTTTAAACACTGCAAAATATCTAGCGATAAAATCTTTGGCTTCCATAAAGGAAACATTGATACTTTCGGCCAATGAATGAGGGCCCATACCATAGATAATGCCAAAATTGATAGCCTTGGCATTGGAGCGCATCACTGGAGTCACCTCTGCTAAGGTTATACCATTAACTCTGGCCGCTGTCATAGCATGGATATCGCGACCTTCTTGAAAAATTTTAATCATTTCGGGATCATTAGCCAAAGAAGCAATAATGCGCAGTTCTATTTGCGAATAATCAAGTCCTAACAATTTATGTCCCTTTTCCGCCACAAAACATTTGCGAATTTCTTGTCCCAAATCTCCTTTGATGGGAATATTTTGCAAATTAGGATTGGATGAAGACAAACGACCGGTAGCTGTGACAGCCTGATTAAAAGTTGTATGCACGCGGCCATCTTTTTCAACTAGTCCTGGTAAAACATCAACATAAGTATTGCGCAATTTGGCCAATTCCCGATATTCAAAAATGAGTTCAATGATAGGATGCAAGCCGCGCATTTTTTCCAGTTCCGAGGCAGCAGTAGAAAGTCCGGTTTTGCCTTTACGAATACCCATCACTGGAATTTCCAGTTTATCAAACAAAATTTCTTTTAATTGCTGAGGAGAGGCTATATTAAATTCCTGTCCGGCCATTTTATAAATTTCATCCGTGAGCTCTTTTCCCCGTTTTTCCATCTGTTTAGCCAGTAGGCCCATATATGCCACATCAATTTTAATGCCATTTTTTTCCATCTCTGCCAAAACATTAACCAAGGGCATTTCCATTTTTTTATACAAATTTGAAAAACCTTTATCTTCCAATTCTTCTTCCAAAATTTTGCCAATGGACCAAAAATCAACCACTGTTTGGCCAAGGGTTTTAGCGTCTATCCCAAACAAACTGGCCTGATTGCTTATCCCGGCTTCTTTATTTAAATAACGCAGTATCAAACTAGAAATTTCATGCGAGCGACTACCCTGATCTAATAAATAATCAGCAATCATCAAATCAAAAAACTCATTTTCCAAAGACCAACCATATCTTTCTAAAATTTCATTGGTGCGTTTAAAATCATGAACAATTAGACTTTTGTTTTGCAACAAATTTTTATCAAACTTCTCTATCAAAGAAGAGGGAAGATAAAAAACGTCGGTGCCGTCAAAAGTTAAAACCAAACCAAAGAGCTTGGCTTTTAAACTACTGGCGCCATCATCTGATAAATAAATTGCACATTTTTTAGATTTCGCCCCAGACCTTTCCAATTCTTTAAAATCTTCTTTAGTTTTGATTTCTATAACTTTTATTTTAGTAGTTTTAGCAACTTTTTTTTCTTCCTGCGGTGTGCCATTCTCAAAAATATCCAAGCGTTTTAATAAACTGCCAAACTCCCACTTTGCTAACAATTCTTTCATCTGCGGATTGATAAAATCTTTAGCTTCACAATCTTTTAAAGTATATTTAACTGGCACAGTGGAAACTAAAGTTACTAGATGCTTGCTGAATAAGGCCTCTTTTTCTCCGGATAAAATTTTAGCAATTACAGCGGCGCTAACTTTTTTCTCTGCCAACTTATTTTTATTTTTATAAAGATTTTCTAGCGTTCCGAATTTTTGGATCAGATCGGCCGCAGTTTTTTCTCCAATACCCTTAACACCGGGAATATTATCCGAGGGGTCGCCGCGCAAAGCCTTATAATCAATCATCTGCTCCGGTTTTAATCCATATCTTTCTTCAACTGCTTTAGTGTTGTAAACCACAATATCATTCACTCCTTTTTTCATTGTATAAACTTCCGTATCCTCATCCACCAACTGCAAAGTATCCATATCGCCCGTCACAATAATAGTTTTAACTTTTTCTTTTTTATTATTCACTGCCACGGTAGCAATAATATCATCGGCTTCAAAACCCTCCTGTTCTAAAACCGGCACTTGCATAGCGCGGAGCAATTCTTTAACCAAAACCATTTGATCATACAATTCCTGCGGCTGTTTAACGCGCTGAGCTTTGTATTCTTTGTACTCCAAATGGCGAAAAGTAGGCGCCTTTAAATCAAAAGCCACTACCAGATAATCCGGCTGGAGTTCTTTAATGGTACGCAGTAAAATACTGGTAAAGCCATACACCGCATTCAAAACCAAACCATTCTTGCCGGTCATGGGAGGAATGGCGTGAAAAGCGCGGTGAACAATGGCATTACCATCTACTATTACAAATTTGGACATAATATTATGATGCTATTTTACCTTTATTGGGTATTTTCTACAAGACTTGACAGTTTACCAAATTTACGATAAAAATAAAGCAACTGGGCAGGTTTCTAAAACGGTCTTTAAAACTTAAAGGTAAAGGAGAAAAGGAATGTTCACCAAACAACACCAACTGGGTATTTTACTGGGCATTGCAGCTGGCATTTTGTTCGCCTCACTATTGAACTGGTCCTTTGGCTGGATTGTTTCGGCCATGACCTGGGGCCTTGTAGTGGGATTGGAAATGGGCTTTTGGGTGGGAGTACCGGTCTTGACCAAGTCCGTGCATCAACGGATTTTCCAAACGATTTTCCTCAAAACCTTCTCCAGGGGAACACTAAGGAATCTCTTTACGCTTGGTAAAATTGTAACACTATCTTTAATAACGATTACAACAATTTGCTTAAGCTTTTGGCTGGCTTGGAAAATGTCGGTCTTTCTGGAGGACATCACGCCGCCCCTGCTCTTAAATGTCTACAATTCCTATCTTGTTCCATTTTCACCCCAAAATATTTTTACTCATATCAATCTTTCAGACGCTGTTCGCCAAATGTCCTTTTTCTCTGTTGGTATCGTAATAATCATATTCCTTTTTTCTCTTTATAAAATGGATGAACTCTCTTACCATCTTACGAAGATAGGTATAATTTTCTCTCTATCTTCCATACCAGCGGCAATTGTAATTTCTTCTCTTGTCTATTTCCTTTCTGTGATTATGGTTTTGCTACTGCTCACCCTCCTCTGGCTCTTTGTTACACTAATAATTTTCCTCTGTGCGGTTTGCATGGTAGCGCTTATTCTTTACGGTCTGGCCAATATCGCCTCCAAACACGAGGCCTCAACCATTACAATCGGCGTAGTGAGCGGGGTCCTTTCCGGCCTGGGCTTTGGCCTGTGGTGGACCGATTTTGCCTTCTTCCCAACCATACTTTCCTTGCTTGCGGGTTGCATCGTCGGCTATGGCTTGGCTTACATCTTCTACCGTATCGGCATAGCCGAGTGGTTTAAAAAAATCCAAGCGGAGTTCTCTGAAAAAAAGGATTCCTCATCTGCTGAACCTACCAAGGGATAAACCTTAAGCTTCACTTCAACGTCAACCGCTTTGGTCTAACCACTAAAGCGGTTTTTTTATGCAAACTAAAAAATAAAGCCCTCTTTCACCAGCGCCTTTTTACAAAACAAAAAAGACCCACAACGGATCTTTTAACTCTTAAAAGGCCACGGTGGGAATTGCACCCACGAATAGCGGTTTTGCAGACCGCGGTGTTAGCTACTTCACCACGTGGCCGGCTTTTTAAAATTGAAATCCTTTTGTGCCAACAGGCTCATCAGGATGACGTGATAGATTATACCTTATTTCTTCTAAACTTTCAAGGGTTTATAAACCCAAAACTTATACAGTAAAAAATTCCAGGAAACGGCTAAAATTATTCCGCTGATACGCACCAATATATAATTATAGTCCATTTTTTCATTTAAATAATACATCCAGGCTACGGCAAAAATATAATTCCAAGCGGAAAGCAAAATAAAAGCACCCAGCCTCTTTAAAGTTTTACCTTGCGCTTTAAAAGTGACAAACTTATTAAGAAAAAAAACATAATTGATAATCAAAATTTGATTGACAATAACTGCCGTCACCGGCCGCCAACCAAAAACCTCTTTAAAAAAAGTCAGCGTCAATAAATCCAAAAGCGTGCCGCTCGTACCAATCAAAAAGTAAGAAAAAAATTGTTTGCGCGCCAATTTAAAATAACCAAAAATCTTTTTCAACATATTACAATAATATATCAGATTCGGTACAAATTTAAAACCCCCGCGGGAGACGGGGGTTTTAAGGGTTTCTTCTTTGCCGTTTGGCAGGTCAGAATAATATAAATTAACTTTAATAGATCTCCATCTTCAGCCTCTGGACTCCAAATTTCAAAGCCTCGGCTCTAGAAGTGTTGAACCAAATATCCGCGCGGCCATAACCATACTTTTTATTCATTCTATCATTAATGGTAAAAATTTTATCGCCATACATTTCCGGAAATCTAACGTGAGTTCCCAAAGGCAACCAGTTGGCCGCCACTAAACCATCATAAACCCTTTGGCCATTAGCGGCGATAAAGGGGGAATCATCGGTTTGATCCGGCGTGCTGGTATAAACAGTCACCACAGCCTCTACAATCTTGCGAGGCTGGCGTTCAGGAGAGGTTGGCAGGCTTAAATTGTTTTGCTTCCAATTTAAAAGAGAATCTTCAGCAATAGCTAACTGAGGCAATCCCAAATCCAATAAAATAGCCAGAATTAAAGCAAAAACGGCTAATTTATGCCAAAGTTTAAATTTTAGGTTGTACAGATGAAACATATTTATCTAATTTTAGCGGTAATTAGTCAATTTGGCTTTTACCCAACTAAAAAATCCCGTATTAGGGATTGTGGCAATATAATAGCACATTTTGATCATTTTGTCAATACCCGGTCGCCAGTTCTCGCCCTATTTAAAACTTGAAGAAAACGCTCAAAAATGAGATACTGAATTTAAATCTATGTCTATTTTTTCTAATAAACACGTTTTATCTCCGCAAGATTGGCGGAAAAAGATGCAAAAAGCCAAGCCTTCTCTTTTTCTTTCCAAAATTCTAAAAACTCAAAAATCTTCTTTTAACCAACCTTTCCAAATTATGAAAGAAAAAAAAATTACTCTTAAAAATATTGCCATTACCCTTATTTTCTTAGCGGCTTTAGGATGGCTAAGCCTAACTATTATGGTAGCTTGGGCCTCGCGCGATTTGCCCGACCCTAATAAACTGATTGAGCGAGCAATTTCCCAAAGCACTAAAATTTATGATCGCACCGGCCAACATATTTTATACGAGGTCTATGGCGACAAAAAAAGAACTTTAATCAATTTGGAAGATATTCCGGACTATGCCAAATGGGCCACAATTTTGGTGGAAGATAAAAATTTTTACCAGCATGGCGGCGTGGCCTGGCTTTCTATCGCCCGAGCTTTCGCTTCCAACTTTCTTGGCAGTTCCACTGGTAAAGGTGGAGCTTCTACTTTAACTCAACAACTAATTAAAAACGCCATTCTGACCGATGAACACAGTTACATCCGCAAAATTAAAGAGGCTATTCTAGCCTTACAGATAGAAAAAAAATATAGTAAAGATGAGATTTTAAAAATGTATTTTAACGAAATTCCTTATGGCTCAACCAATTACGGTATAGAAGCGGCTTCTCTTAGCTATTTTGGCAAATCAGCTAAAGAGGTCACCCTAGCCGAGGCCGCGACTTTGGCCGCTCTGCCTCAAGCCCCTTCTTCTTATTTAAACAATCAAGACAAATTAAAGATTAGAAGAAATTTTATTATTGATTTATTAGTGGAAAACAACAAAATTTCAAAAGAAAATGGAGAAATTGCCAAGCAGGAACCCATTAAAATAAAACATGGTTCCGAGGCTTTGTTTGCCCCGCATTTTATTTTATATATCAAACAATTGTTAACGGAAAAATACGGAGAAAATACAGTTGAAACCGGCGGTTTAAAAATTATCACCACTTTGGATTATGATTTGCAAAAAATTGCCGAGGAAGAAGTAAAAGCCGGAGCGGAAAAAAATGAAAAAAAATATAAAGCCAATAACGCCGCTTTAGTGGCGATGGATCCTAAGACCGGCCAAATTTTAGCCATGGTTGGTTCACGTGATTATACTAATGATGAAATTGATGGGCAGGTAAACGTAGCTCTGCGCCCGCGCCAGCCGGGATCTTCATTCAAACCTTTGGTTTACGCCGCGGCTTTTGAAAAGGGTTTAACGCCGGACACCAAATTATATGATGTAGAGACTATTTTTAAAACAGACACTAAAGATTTTATCCCTCATGATTATGATTTAAAAGAAAGAGGACAGGTCACCATTAGACAAGCTCTGGCCGGATCATTAAACATACCGGCCGTTAAAACTTTATATCTTGCCGGCATTGATAATATTTTGGATTTGGCGCAAAAAATGGGCTACACCACACTAGAAGACCGCAGCCGCTTTGGTTTGGCTTTAGTGTTAGGGGGAGCGGAGATAAAACTTTTAGAACACGTACACGGTTTTACGGTTTTAGCTAATGAAGGCAATAATTTTCCTTATGCTTCTATTTTGGAAATTAAAGACAGCAGGGGCAATATCTTAGAAAAATGGGAACAAACCGAAGGAAAACAAGTAATAGAGACTCAAGCTGTGCGTCGTTTAACTGACATCATGAGCGATAACAACGCCCGCGCCTATATCTTTGGCGAAAATAACCCCTTAACTTTACCCGACAGACCGGTGGCGGCCAAAACCGGCACTACCAATGATTGGCACGATGGATGGACTTTAGGTTTTACCCCGTCACTGGTAACCGGAGTTTGGGCCGGCAATAATAACAATAAAGAAATGGCTCGCGGTGCTGACGGTGTCTTGGTAGCCGCGCCCATCTGGCATAATTTTATGGCTCGCGCTCTGCAAAACAAACCAATGGAATCTTTTATCGCCCCTGATCCTTACCCAACAGACATCAAACCAATTTTAATAGGCCAAGGAATGGGAGAGGTTGTTTTGGCAGTAAACAAAATCAATGGAAAAATAGCCACTTCCAGCACTCTGCCAAATTTGATAGAATATCGCCGTTACCACCAACCGCACGACATTCTTTATTATTTAAACAAGGATGACATTCTAGGGCCTCCACCCGGCAATCCGGCCGCTGACCCACAATATGCTTCTTGGGAGGCGGGTGTGCAAAATTGGGCTGTTAAACAAGGGCCTGCGTTTGATACCGTACCCACGGAATACGATGATGGTGGTGCCAATAATATTTCTTTACCCCAAATAACAATTGTAAATCCAACGCCAAACCAAACCATAGACACACGAACACTGCCAGTTAATGTAACTGTAGGAAATAATCCTCCTATTACCAAGGTTGCTTATTTTTTAGATGAAATCCTGGTCACGGAAGAAAATACGGCGCCTTTTAATACCACACTTTATCTTCATGATTTGTCTCGCGGCTTTCATAATTTAAAAATTAGAGGCTCGGCCGGTAATGGATTAACAGCGGAAAATAATTTAGATTTTAATTTAATCGCCCCGGATGAAAATCCTACTTTTGACTGGCTTTTCCCCAAAAGCAATCAGAGTTTTTTTAGCGGACAATTTCCCATTTCTTTGAAAATCAAAACCTACCAAACAGATAAAATCAAACAAATTATTTTTAATTTAAAAGATGGAGAAAAAGAAACAAATTTAGCTTCTTTAACCGGACCTCTGGAACAGACCATTTATATTTCTTGGAATAAAGCGCCAACAGCAGGGTTTTATACTCTTGGTTCCGCAATTACAACTACTGATGGAAAAAATTACACCGGACCGGAGATAACCATAGAGGTAAAATAATCACGAAATAAAAAAAGACCCTTCGAAAAAACTCGAAGGGTCTTTTAAACCTTCTTATTGCCTAATAGGCATAATGATATACAAATAACCCTCCTTACCCTTAGGCATTAAAACACAAGGGGAATCGGGGGTAATTATTTTTAAGAGGCCTTCTTCTGCCCCCAAAGCGCTTAATCCATCAAGCAAATAACGATAATTCAACAACATTTCATTATTTTCTCCATCAATTTTTCCTAGAACTTCCCCTGTGTGTTCACCCAACTGACTATTCATTGAAGAAAAAGACACCCTTTGATCATTACCGGCAAAAACTTTGACAGCCACACCATTAATACCGGTGTTGGAAAAAATACTGGCCGCTTTTATTCTTTTAATCCATTCGGAAACACTAAATTCCACCGTAGTTTTAAAATTGGTGGGAATAATTTGGCGATAATCAGGATACTGCCCCTCAACCAATCTTGAAGTTATCTCCACCGGCCCGTAAGAAAACATAATTTGATTATCCGCCACCACCATTTCCACAGGAGGATTCTCTTCCAAATCTTCATGAAAAACAGAAACCACTCTTAACACTTCCTGTAAAGCCTTGGCGGGAATAATTATTTTTTTATTTTCTTTGCCATATTTTTCATTCACCACCATTTTTATTTCCTTTTCTGCCAAACGATAACTATCAGTAGAAGCACACACCACATATCCTGCCTTATTTTCCGGATTAAAATTAAACAAAACACCGCAAAGTTCCGGCCTGGCTTCATTTCTTGAAACAGCAAACAAAACTTGTTGAGAAATCTTTTTAAAATCTTCAATCAAAACCCCAAAAATGTTTTCTTTTTCCACTACAGGTACCAAAGGAAACTCAGTAGCCACCGCGCCTTTAATTAAGGTTTTGTCTCCATCAACAGTATTAACCACCAATCCATTTTCTTTTGACTCCACATCTACCTTGCCTAAAGAAGCCACGGAAAGATACTCATTAAAAAGATTGGCTGGTACGGTGTATTCTCCATCTTCTTCTATTTTAGCCCTAACCTTACAATTAATAGCCATCTCCAAATTAGTGGTGATTAATTGTAATTCTTTGTTTTCAATTTTTAAAAGAACATTATTTAAAATAGGTAAAGAATTGTTCTTTACCGTAATATGGCTTACTATCTGCAAAGCTTGGGATAAGTTTTCTTGTGTACAAGAGAATTTCATATATTCTTTAATATAATATATATAAATACAATAATAATAATAAGGCTTGGGGAAAAGTGGAGAACTTTTGAAAAAAGGCTAGAGAAAGCAGGAAAAGAGCTAAAAGTTATTCGCGTGGGGTGTTAATTGTGCTGTGGATGAAAAGGATGTTTTGCACACCCCTTTTCTTTGCCTGTTAATTGTTGTGGAAAAAATTGGCGGTTATCCGCAGGGTTTTACCAGAGAATTTAACAATAAATAGAGGGGTTAATCCACAGGAATTACACAGAATAGAGTCTTTGGCGGATTTGATTGATCTCTTCTTTGGTTTTAAAATTGGCAGCAATTTCTCGTTCTATTTTTTTGCAAGCATGCATTGCTGTGGTGTGGTCGCGTCCGCCTAATTCTGTACCAATGCCCGGATAAGATGTTTTAAGTTCTTCACGCATTAAATACATTACAATTTGACGGGGAAAGGCTAGTCTCTTGTCTCTTTTACTGCTTAAAATCTCTTCTATTCTAATATCATAAAATTCCGCTGTAGTTTGCAAAATATGTTTGGGTGTGACGACTTTTTGAGAGGCAGTGTTGGCTAAAGAAGCAATTAAAGCCCTTACCCCGGCTTCGTCCGGAACATCATTTTTTAATTGAAAATAAGCGTGGATTTTGTTTAAAGCACCTTCCAGTTCACGGACATTGTTTTGAATTAAAGAGGCAATGACGGAAAGTATTTTTTTTTCTAATCCAAAGCCTTTTTCCTGGCATTTTTGCTCTAAAATAGCCATTCTAGTCTCAAAATCAGGAGAGGCAATATCGGCGATCATACCCATTTCAAAGCGAGAACGCAAGCGATCTTCTAACAAGGGAATAGCCTTGGGTGGTCTGTCAGAGGTAATAACTACTTGTCTTTCTAGTTGGTGAAGTGTGTTAAAGGTGTGGAAAAAAGCTTCCTGAGTTTCTTGTTTGCCGGAAATGAACTGAATATCGTCAATTAAGAGCAAATCAGCATTGCGATAGGTATCTTGGAAGGCTTTGGCATTGCCCGAACGGATAGAGTGAATAAATTCATTGGTAAATTTTTCCGAAGTAACATAAACTACTTTTCTAACCTTGCTTTCACGTAAAAGTTGATTGCCAATGGCTTGGACAAGGTGGGTTTTACCTAATCCCGAGCCACCATAGATAAATAGGGGGTTATAAGCCTTGCCCGGTTGGTTGGCTACTGCTTGGGCCGCGGCATGAGCCAATTCGTTGCCTTTGCCAACCACAAAGCTGGGAAAGGTGTGGCGTGGATTTAAGCCAAAAACATTAGCCGAATCGCCGGCAGACTCCATTTTAACAGAAATTTGGCTAATTTTAGCCGTTTCTTGTGGAGCTAAAAAAGGGGCCGGTTGAGTGGTAATGGTTTTTTTAATTTCAATTTTGTAGGTTAAAGAGCGTAAAGGCAGACCGCTGATTTTTTCTATTAGTTTAACTAAGGTAGGATGGAAACGTTTTTCCAAGTAGGTCTTATAAAAATGACTGGGAACGCAAATAATTGCTTCTTCGTTTTCAAAACTGCCTAAAAAGGTGTTTTTAAACCAGGTGACAAAATTGGCGCGGCTAACTGAAAGCTCCAGTTCGGCTAAAACCGCCTCCCAGATTTGTTGTGGCGACATAATGTTGTGCAAAGAGTGGATAAATTCAAGACCTAACTGCTAAAAGGATTTAAAAAGTCATTTTTGCGCTTAAATTTTGCATTTATCGTTGTCAGTATACCATGTGGATAAAGTTTAGCAAACCACTCAAAAATGTCAAAAAGTTATCAGATTGTGCAAACCCTGTGGATAACTGGTTTTAAGGTAAATTATAATTTGTTGATAAACTGATAAAAGTTGTTAAAAATTAGCTAAACTTAGCTTAAAAAAAGCAAAATAAGGATTAAAAATTTGGCTTTTGGCGATTTTGTGGTATGTTAATAAGTGTTAATTTAAATGAGAATACGGGATAAGCAATTTGTAAAAGAAAACCTTCGCGCAGGGTGAGCGGGCAGGGTTCGAACGAGCAAAGCGAGTGAGAGAGTGAACCCGAGCGAGAGCGCAAATTTCCCGCTGGGAAATTTGATAGCGTGTTTTCTGGCAAATTGCTTATCCCGTATGTAACAAAAACTATGCCTAAAAGAACATACCAGCCTAATAAATTGCACAGGAAAAAAGCCCATGGCTTTCTTAAAAGAATGTCTACTAAGGGCGGTAAAAAGGTTTTGGCTAGCCGCCGCGCTAAGGGCCGCACAAGAGTAGCCTTGTAAATCGGTAGAAAAATCTTTAGCGGAGTAAACCAGAAAGACTATGCTTAAACCGCAAAATCGTTTAAAAGCTGACCGAGATTTTAAAAAAGTTTTAAAGATCGGTCGCTTTTTTAATAGTAAAGAATTAAGAATAAAAGCGGCCAACAATGATTTAACAGAAAGCCGTTTTGGTTTTGTAATTGGCACAGCTATTGATAAAAGAGCGGTAGTGCGGAATAGAATTAAAAGACAAGCGCGAGAAGCGGTAAGGTTGCTGTTTAAGGAAGATTTGATTGTTCCTAGTTTGGATGTGGTGATTTTATTAGGTCGCGGTTTAAAAGATTTGCCTTTTACAGAAATACAAAAAAAGATTATGGAGGGTTTGCAAAAATTAAGAGTTATAAAAGTATGATTGGTGAGGCCCTGCACAATGCCGTGATGCTGCCCCGCTTTGCAATTTTAAAATTGATTCGTTTTTACCAAAAAAATTTTTCGCCCGATCATAGCAAATTCAGCGCCTTGCACCCTTACGGTTTTTGTCGTTTTAATCCAACTTGTTCGGAATATGGTTATCAGGCCATAGAAAAATATGGTCTGGTGCGGGGCGTGGTTAAAGCCACTTGGCGGATTATCCGTTGCCATCCCTGGAGCCGCGGAGGCTTTGATCCGGTAAAATAAATTTTATTTAAAATTAAAATCTCCCATCACCGGGAGATTTTAATTGTTTTAATGTTGCTCTTGGCGCCCTTGGTAATCTCTATCTGCGATTTGGAAACACCGTATTCACCACTGAGAAATTCTATGAGTTTGGCATTGGCCTTGCCTTCTAAGGCGGGAGCTGTAATTTTAATTTTTAATATGCCATCAGCCAAGGTGCCACAGATTTCATTTTTTTTGGCGTTGGGTTGAACTTTTATTTTAATGAGCATGGTCATGTTTGCAAGATTCCCCGTGTACATGTTTATGCTCGTCAGCCTTTTTTGGCAAGACCGGATCGCCCAAAGTAACCTCTTTAAGTAAATGCAAAACCTTGCGATTTAAAAGTGACACGGCAATAAAATTTTGAATCTCCGGATCGGTAAGGCGTTCTTCAATTTTATTATTTTCTTTATACATCTCTTTTACCCTGTTCATTTCTTGTTCCAATTCTTCCGGCGTCACCGCCACCTTTTCTTCTTTGGCAATTTGTCTTAAAATTAAAGCTGTTTTGGCTCTTTCTTCCGCGCCCTTGGTAAAGTCTTGGGCAATTTCTTCCTCGGTTTTTTTAATATTTTTTAAGTAATCTTCAAAGGAAAGTCCTTGTTGTTCCAAGCCTTGTTTTAATTCGGCAAACATTTTTTGTTTTTCCTCATCAATTAAAATTTCCGGAATTTCATTAAACTCCGTTTGTTTAACAACGGTTTGCAAAAGTTCTATTTCCACTCTCTGTTCTTCTTTTTGAATGGCTTCGGCTTCCAAATTTTCTTTAATCACTCTTTTTAAATCTTCCGCAGAATTTTGTCCCAAACCTTTAGCCATTTCTTCATTTAACTCTGCCAAGACGCGCTCGTAAACGCCTTTTACGTTTACTTTGAAATCCGCTTTTTTGCCGGCCAAGGTTTTATTGTAAAAAGCCTCGGGAAAATCATGTTTGAATTCTAATACATCACCTTGTTTGGCGCCGATTAGTTTGTCAGCTAATCCCGGCAGATAAAAATCTTCATCTAAATAGATGGAATAATTTTTGCTTTGTCCTCCTTCTACTGGAATTTTATCTAAACTAATATCCATGTCCACTATCATTTTGTCAGCTTTGGCGGCAGGGCGTTCCACAATTGTTTCCTTGGCTTGCATTTTTCGCAGGTCATTAACAACTTTGTTGATTTCTTCTTCTGTGGCGGTTTTGGTTTGGCGCGCCAGTTTTATTTTTTTCCAATCAGCCAATTTAATTTTTGGCAAAATGGAAACAGTGGCTTTAAAAATGAAAGGATTATTAGGAGCCATTTTTTCCATATGGATTTGAGGCGCGCCAACAGTTTCCAAGTCTTTTTCTTTTAAAGCTTGAAAAAAAGATTGTTTTAACATTTTTTCCGAGGCGACTTCTAAAATTTTCATCTCGCCAAAATGTTTTTGCACCACTTCCATTGGTGCTTTGCCCGGACGAAAACCTTGAATAGAATTGGCGTTGGATAATTGCTGGGCCGCCCAGGTTAAATAAGGTTTGACTTCTTCCAAAGACAGTTCAACGATTAGTTCTTTTTGTGATTTGGGCAGATCTTTGATAGTGATTTGCATAAAATAATGTTTTTGTAAATAAAAGTAGTTTAAGAATAAAACAAAAACACCTCTCTGTCAAGGAGAAGTGTTTTTAGGAGAAAAGGTTTACACCTTTTTGGGCATGATTTTAAACATACCGGTGCTACAAACTGGGCAAGTACCTTTCATGGCAGGTCTGGTACCTCCGCCCTTGGCTGGCATGGTGACTTCTTTAGGGTCATTCATTTCTCTTTTGGCTTTGCATTTGACGCAATAAGCATCCATAGTTTTAAAATTATGCTTTAAGCGTATATTCGCTTTTAAGCGTTAATTATATTAAGAATTAGCGGTTTTTTAAGACCTGTGTATATTATAGCACATTTTAGCTTAAAATGCAATAGGGCAACAATCTAAGCTGTAAAAAATGAGTTTAAATAAAAAAAACTCCGACCGAAGCCGGAGTGTTGAGGTTGTTGAAAAGATACTATTGTCCAGGGGTTTTCAGGTCTGTTAAGTATTGCCAAACCTGATTGAACTTGCGGATGTACTTGGTTCCTTCTTTGGGCAAGGTCATGGTACGTCCGGAAACGAGCCAACGGTAAGCTCTGGGCGCTCCTCCGTTGTAGCTCAGCGCTAGATATTCGCCCACTTGGCGCGAGTCAACCAAAAAGGCCGCCTGCTTTTCCGTTGTGCGCCAGCCCTTATGACTAAAGAGGAAGTTTAGGTCCTCATTGGCCAAAAGAAACTGCGCAATGAGAGCGCTGGGGTGTTGAGCACTGCCTTGGAAAAAATCCTTGGGCAGAAGGCCGAGGTAACGTCTGTGCAAGGATTTCCAGGTTATCTGCATGAACTGGCCAATGCCACGCGCTCCTACTCCCGAGACAGAGTAGCGGTAGGCCTTTTCCTGGTTGGCGCCAAGGGTTAAGGCCACGCGATAGATCTCTTCTTCCAGTTGGTCATCCTCAAGCTCCTCGTTGCTGAAGTGCTCAATCAAGACCAGTGTTAGAATGACCTTGGTGAGGATGCGTTTGATTTCTGTCACGCCTTCCTTCTCAATCTTGGTTCGCGCTGTGGCAAGGCCTGTGTTGAGATACTGCCACCCTAAGGTGACCAGCTCCGGGAACTTCTCACGCAGTTCCTTGGAGTAAGGCGTGTAGATGGCCCTTTCCAGTTTCAGACCCTGAGAGGTTCTGATCTGGAGCGGGAACTGAATTCCAATCACCAGTTGTCCCGGAGGCGAGGAAACGTCGTATTCCGAGTCCACGCCATCGCGCGAAAGAAGACGGATGGCATATCCCTTGACCGAAGACTTGCCCTCGGAAGAGATTTCCACCACCTTGATCATGCCGTCATCAGCATCCATGGAAGCCAGGAGGACGGACCGTCCGCAGAAACGGGAAATTTTTTTGTCAGTGCATTTCCTGTTTTTGCCCTTGCCAGTACAAACCCGAATGATCTTCTTACAGTATTTGGCCTCTGCCTGCTGTCCGCTGGAGAGCAGGTTTTTGGCCACGCAGATGCGCTCCATGATATCAATCTTCTGCTTGGGGATGGCCGGATTGCGTCGGCACTTCTTGGCCGCCTTGGGTGCTGTTGCCGGCGCTTTTTTTTGCTGAGCCTTCTTTTCCGGCGTCAGCTTTTTTCCACCCTGCTGAACCGGCGCAACTTCAACTTTGGTTGGCTCTTCGGCCAGCAAGTTGCCGGTAGCAAAGAGCCATCCAATGATTAGCAATGCCGAGGCGTTCAGGCTAATCTTTTTCAATTTAAACCTCTATTTAAGAAGGGTTAAAGTCAAAGAACAACGCTTAACTATAGCACATTTAAGCGGTTTTGTCAAGCCCACCCTTAATTCTGTGTTCAATATAGTGGCGCTCCCTTAAGGGGTGTTTTAATCCCATTTCATCCCTAAACTTCGTGTTGTTATTTTTTAGTTAATTTTATATAATCAATTTAGAACTAATTTTAAGACTAATATGGTTAAAGATATTAAAGAAAAAAAGTTTGAAGTAAAATGGGATGAGAATCTTAAAATAATGAGGGTTAAAATTATTGGTAATCAAATAGGTGAGGATGCCGATGCCATGTTTAAGGCCATTGTAGAACAAAGCACTTTTGTTTTTCAGAAAGATTTGGAGCCGGTAAAAATTTTAATTGATATTAGTAAAGCCGGAAAGATGGACAGAGAAGCCATAGAGATTCATTCCAAATATTTTAAATTTTTTAAAATTGGTAAAGTCGCTTTTCTTGGCGCTGACTTTTTTAGAAAAACCATAGTCGCTTCCATCTACACTTTGGCCGGGCATAAAGATTATAAATTTTTTGATGAGGAAAAAAAAGCCGTAGAATGGTTGACTGCCTAGAATGGATTTAACTTTTGTAAATCAAAACCGCCCCTTGTTGAAGTGGGGGCGGTTTTAAATTGTCCTTTTGCTTTTTACTTAATCAACCAACCTACAATGAGTAAAGAAACAATGTTTAAAATTTTAATCATTGGATTGATGGCTGGGCCGGCAGTGTCTTTATAGGGATCGCCAACAGTATCACCGGTGACAGCGGCACTGTGAGCAAAACTACCTTTGCCGCCAAAATTTCCCGCTTCAATATATTTTTTAGCGTTGTCCCAAGCCGCACCACCAGAAGTCATGGAGATAGCCACAAAAATTCCTGTCACAATAGAACCCACCAAGAGGCCGCCCAAGGCTACCGGGCCTAAGAGCCAGCCAACTAAAATTGGGGCTACTACGGGAATTAGGGCTGGTACAATCATGGCGCGCAAAGCTCCTTTGGTGACAATGTCCACGGCTTTGCCATAATCCGGTTTGGCTGTACCTTCCATCAAACCGGAGATCTCTCTAAACTGGCGGCGCACTTCCTCCACTACTTTGGTGGCTACTTTACCCACGGATTCCATCGCCATAGAACCAAATAAATAAGGAAGAAGTCCACCAATAAACAAGCCCACTAAGACTCGGGTATCACTTAAAGAAAAATTTAAATTGATGCCGCGATTAGCAAATTCTTGAGTGTAAGCGGCAAACATAACCATCGCGGCTAAGCCGGCCGAAGCAATGGCATAACCTTTAGTGACGGCTTTGGTAGTGTTGCCTACGGCATCCAATGGATCGGTAACAGCGCGAACAGATTCCGGAAGATTAGCCATTTCAGCAATACCACCGGCGTTGTCTGTGATAGGGCCATAAGCATCAATGGTGACAATAATGCCGGTTAAAGACAACATGCTCATAGCGGCAATGGCAATGCCATACAAGCCGGCATAAGAGTAGGCTAACAAAATGGCGCTCACAATAAAGATAACTGGCCAAGCCGTGGATTTCATGGAAACAGCGAGTCCGGCAATTACATTGGTGCCATGTCCGCCTTCGGAAGCTTTGGCAATAGAACGCACCGGTTTGTTTTTGGTAGAGGTGTAATAATCGGTAATCCAAACCATTAAAATGGTTAAGGCCAAACCAACCAAAGCGGCGCCATACAAATTTTGGTTTAATTCAAGGTCTTTGGTTGCCCATTTGGTTAATGGATAAAAGATAATGGCGGATAAAACAGTGGCCACACCCAAACCTTTATACAAAGCATTCATGATGTTTTTGCTTTTGCCCAGCTTAATAAAATAGATGCCGACAATAGCGGTGACAATAGAAGCGGCGCCAATAATTAAAGGATAGAACACCAAATTGGTAGCGGTGGGGAAAAGTAAATGACCTAAGAGCATGGCGGCTACGGCGGTGACGGCGTAAGTTTCAAAAAGATCAGCGGCCATACCGGCGCAATCGCCAACATTATCACCCACATTATCGGCAATTACTGCGGGGTTGCGCGGATCATCTTCTGGAATGCCTTTTTCCACTTTGCCAACCAAATCGGCGCCCACATCAGCGGCTTTGGTAAAAATACCTCCACCCAAGCGGGCAAAGACAGAAATTAAACTGCCTCCAAAACTTAATCCAATCAAAGCATTTAAATCTTTAGTAATGGCATAAAAACCAGCCACACCAAGTAAGCCCAAACCAACAACTAAAATACCGGTGACAGAGCCACCCTTAACAGCTAAGGCCAAGGCCGGTTCCAAACCATCTTTGGCCGCTTCGGCAGTGCGCACATTGGATTTTACGGAAACGCTCATACCAATGTAGCCAGCCAGCGCAGAAAGGAAAGCGCCGACGGAAAAACCTAAAGCAATTTTTAAATTTAAAAATAACCAGAGCAAGATAAAAACAATTAAACCAATCCAAGCAATGGTGCGAGTTTGCCTGTTTAAGTAAGCTTTGGCACCTTCTTGGATAGCTTTGGCAATAGCATTCATGCGTTCATCACCAGTAGGTTTTTGGTTGATGGTATAAACCATAAACACGCCATAGGCAATGGCCAGAACGGCAGCCAAAAGAGAAAGCAATAATGCGGTAGGCATAAAAATGAGTTATGAATTAAGAATAAAAAATGTTGAAAGTTCTGTAAGTATTTGTTTTGGGCCGGCAACTGCAAAGAATTATAGCAAAATTGAATTGGTTTTGGCAAGGTGATTATTGGTTTGTTAAAAAAAGAAAGAGCCCGTTATGAGCTCTTATGGATAAAAGGATTTCTATAATAAGAAGTTGTTCTTAGCATGGAAAAGGATAGCAGACAAAGGAAAAAGATGTCTGCAAAAAAGAACGAAAAAGGACAAGTCGTTGAATTGTACAAAGAACACAAGGAAGATGAAAAGCTGGGCAGGGCTCAAGGAGAAATGAACAACGCCTCGGTAGAGGCTTGGGGGATTAAAGGTGCCCGCGCGGTAGCACAAACGAACCCCGCGAATCAACCGAAAGGCCATAGGCCTTGAGACCACTATGCCGCGAGAAGCGGCCTTACGACTTCTTGCCGAACCCTGCCCAGCTGAAAAGGAAAAATTAAAGAATTTCACTCTTTCAGCTAAGCAGAATTTGGCTTTTGTTTATTTGTAAGGTTCATCTTCATTATCATTATACAATTTTTAAAAAATAGTAGCAAGTTAGTTGGGGGAAAAGATGTGGATAATTAGGAGATTGAATGAAGGGCGTTTTTTGGGCTAGAATTAGAGAAAAATGGCTAAATAAGAGTTTGATGCTGAACATGGAGTTGACAAAGTTCTTGAAATATGGTAAGTTGGCGAGTCCGCAAAATGCGGAAATGCTCTTTGAAATATTTCAATAAAAAGTTTTTTGTTATAGGTGAAATAGTCAGTTTGGTATGGTTTACTTTACTGACTTCGGGAATATAAAAACCGCAGGAAAGGGGAAAGAAATGGCTGGTAATGAAGAAAGACCGGGGATTCTTGGTCGTTTAAGGAAAGCCGTTGATCAGGCCATTCACGTTGAAGATGAAGACCTGATGCCTCCGGGTTCACCATCTGGATCTGGTGCCGCTGGCCCAAATATGTCCTCTGTAGCGGCGATTCCGCACGTCGTGGTCAGCCCTACTTCGGCTCAACCTTCTGATAGTCCGCTGTACAGAGAATTCTCTCGTAAGCTTTCCGAGCAAAAGGATGCCATGGCTGCCTTTCAGCAGTCCTGGGACATTCTTGAGGCGGTGAGCAATCCAAGAGAGAGACTGGCAGCGGCTTTGAAGATGTTGAAGACGCAAGGCTACAAGCCTTCCGATGTTGCGCAGGCAATTGATGCGCGTGTTGCGCTACTCAATGCCGAGGCAACGCGAGTGCGTGAGCGGGGTTTGCCTGCTCGTCGTGATGAAGCCAAGAATCTTCGTCAGCAGTCTGGGTCGTATGATGGTCAACAGGAAAAGATCCGTGGCCAGATTGGCGACCTAGAAAGGCAGATTGAAGACCTCAGGAGTAAGCAACGTCAGCTCACGACCGATGCTGAGCGTATTGAGGAGCAGGTGGCGGCCATTGAGGCCGATCTGTCTCAGGTGCTCGAACGTATGACCCAAGAGCTTCAGGCCCAAAAGGCCCAGTTCCTCGGTGTCTAGTTGATCCATTTTTCATAAACAGTTCAATAACAAAGGAAGAGGTGAGAACATGGACAATGGCAGCAATCTGGGCAAGCCCCCGTCTTTCTGGCAGAAGCCAGAAGGATGGCTCGGTTTGATCACGATGGTCGGTCTCGGAGTGGGAGCAGTGTTCTTCCTGAGCTGGCTGGCTCCCTTCCTGGTCAATGCCGTTTACGCGGTGATTGCCGGCGGATCCCTTCTGGCCATTGCCTGGCTGGCAATGAACCCGAAGGTCCGCAATCTGGTCAGCTTCCTGTTCAAGGTGATCATGAAGAAGCTGACTGGACTTGTGGTGGAGCTTGACCCCATCGCCATCATGGAAGGCCATGTGGACAAGATGGAAGGCCAGCTCGCCAACATGGAACAGGGCATCAAGAAGCTCAGCGGCCAGTCGGAGCACATCCGCCGGATTTCTCAGCAGAACCGCGCGGAGACCCGCGAAGCAATCGCCATGTTTAGACAGGCGATGAAGGAGGGCAAGCAGGAGCTCAAGGCTCTCAATGCCCGCAAGTTTGATCGACTGCAAAAGCAGTTCGCCATGTACGTGGAGCTGTTCAAGCAGCTTGAGCGTGCTCGCGTGGCCCTGGAGAAGCTGGACAAGATCTTCAAGGTGCAGATTGAGGACAAGAAGCACCAGATCAAGATTTCCACGGAAGAATGGGAAGCCAGCAAGGCCGCACGTTCGGCTCTGGCCAGTGCGCGTGCCATTCTTTCGGGTGCTTCTTCCGGTGAGCTCTATGACCAGGCGCTGGAGTTCATTCAGCGTTCCTGGGACCAGAACCTCGCCGACATTTCCACCCTCTCGGACCTGTCTGATCAGCTGGTGAGTTCTCTTGAGGCGCAGGACAACATGCGCGTGGAGCAGCTCACCACGGCCATCGACAATTACGAGAAGCAGTTCAATGCCGCTGGTTCCAACACTGCCGCGCTGGAGATCGCCGGTCCGGACATGGACAGGATCACCGAGCTCGAGCAGTCCATGGATCTTCCGGACGCGCATCTCCTCAGCGGGGACGCTCCGGAAGAGCCGGTGCTGCTGCCGAAGTCCCCGCGGGCTTCTGGCGACAGGGGTTCGGACGAGTTTTCGGTGTTGGATCAGTACAGCAAGTAAAGTATCCAGGGTTGCTGCTCTCTCAGGGTGAGGGAGCAGTTAACCCCGGATCGGACAAGGAGAAGAAGAGATCATGGCGAGCGGACGTCCCCTCAAGCCCGTGGTGCGGTTGTTCATCCTGGTGCTCATCGCGGCCGGCCTCTACGGCGGCTACCTCGGTGCCCAGAAGATGGGCTGGATCGGCAAGGTCAACAAGGAGGACCCCGTCAAGGTCGAGGAGGTCAAGGCGGCGGTGGCGGAGCAGAAGCTCCCCGTCCTGACCGTGTGCGTCAACACGTGGGGCGGCTACGCCGCGGGACCCTTCTACAATGGCGGGTTCCAGGCGACCGCG
>MFQT01000016.1:0-105238 GCA_001783145.1 Candidatus Magasanikbacteria bacterium RIFOXYB2_FULL_38_10 | reverse complement strand
CCGCTTTTACAAGGACGGCGTGATCGTGGGCTTCAAGGTCATCGACGACTTCAAGGCCATGCGCGACGCGTGGAAGGCTGGCGAGTGCGACGTGCTTGGCCTGGCCACCACCGACTCGCTGCCGACGGAGATCACGGAGCTCGCGGCGCTTGGTGCCAAGCAGTTCATCCAGACCGACTGGAGCGAGGGCGGCGACGCCATGGTGGTGAAGGCCGGGATCAACTCGGTCTGCGACCTCAAGGGCAAGAAGGTGGCGGTGGCCATCGGTACGCCGAGCCACACCCTCCTCCTGCTGACCTTGGCCACCTGCAACCTTTCCTACACGGACATCCAGGTGGTGGGCGTGGACAACGGCATCGAGGCGGCCAGCCGCTACAAGGCCGGCGCCGCGGATGCGGCAATGGTCTGGGCCCCGGATGACGAGGACTGCGTGAAGAACGTGCTCGGCACCAAGGTGCTGGTCAACACCAAGAAGGCCAACAAGGCCATCGCCGACGTCTTCCTGGCCAAGCAGGATGTGCTTGTCGCGAAGAACGCGGCCTTCAGGAAGTTTACTTGCGGATGGCTCAAGGCGGCGGGCGAGATCAATGCCGTGCCGACGGCCAAGACGCAGGCGGCGCAGATCATCAGCGCGGGTTTCAACCTGAACGACGTGGCCTCGGCCACTCGCATGATCGAGAACGCGCGCATCACCACCTACGGTGACAACCTGCTGTTCTTCGGCCTCAAGACGTCGCCCGGTGCCGTGCGCGGCGAGGAGGTGTACAACAAGATGCACCGCCTCTTCAACCAGATCGGCCTGGCGCCCGACAACATCCCGCT
Source organism: Candidatus Magasanikbacteria bacterium RIFOXYB2_FULL_38_10 (assembly GCA_001783145.1). Taxonomy (NCBI): domain Bacteria; phylum Candidatus Magasanikiibacteriota; species Candidatus Magasanikbacteria bacterium RIFOXYB2_FULL_38_10. Next base: position 104,416 of record MFQT01000016.1, on the reverse strand, counting down.
CTGGCGCAACATCGTGGACACGTCCTTCGTGGCGTCGTGCACGGAGCTCGCCGGTCCGCCGGAGAACGCCCCCGAGGAGACCCCGCGCTTCGCGCCTCCCAAGCCCGAAGACGCCAAGGCTCCGGCGTTCTCGTCCCTGGACCTCACGGTCAACTTCGCCTTCAACTCCGCCGACTTGACGGACGGGGGCAAGGAGGCCATCGATGCGTTCTTCATCAACCGTTCCAAGGAGTTCGGAAAAACGCGCATCCTGATCGAGGGCAACACGGACAGCAAGGGTTCGCGGGAGGTGAACCAGAAGCTGTCGTATGATCGCGCACGTTCCGGCGCCAACTACCTGGTCGTCAAGCTGGGTCTGGACCCCAACCGCTTCATCATCGTGGGCAACGGCCCCGACAAGCCGGTGGTGGGTTGCGAGACCAACGCGTCCGAGGATTGTCGCGCCAAGAACCGGCGCACCACGTTCAAGTTCCTGGAGAACTGATGACGGCTTAACGGCCACATCAACCGGGGAGGCGGGATCGTCCTGCCTCCCCATTTTTTTTCACCTCTTAACATCGAAAGGAGGCAAGTGATGGCCTCATATGATCTGCGCGAGGAATTGCCACAGAGGAACGCTCTACTAGTAGAGCTGATAGGCTTCTCCGCAATCATTGGATTGTGGACGCTTATCACTGAAATGGAATGGATACCCGTGGGTATCCTTCCTTCGCCCTTAAAGGTAGGGAGGGCTATCATAGAGATGAACTCCCAAGATGCCCTTATTGCCAATGCCGTGCAGTCCTTGAAGGTCAATGTCTTGGGTTTGCTTGAAGCAGTGATTTTGGGGCTGCCTCTGGGTTTGGCTATTGGCCTTAACAAGTACTTGCGCGCTCTGTGCAAGCGATTCATTGTGGTCATTCGTTTTCTGCCCTTGACCATTTTGATTGGTCTCTTCATCGCTTGGTTCAAGCTGGGTGATTTCATGAAGATTCAGTTCCTGGCTACATCCATCTTCCTTTATCTTTTGCCAGCTGTGTTGCAGCGTGTACGTGAGGTAGAGGACGTATATGTTCAAACCGTTACTACGCTCGGAGCTACCAAGTGGCAGAGTGTGTGGTACGTCTTTTTGCCGGCCGTGGTGTCTCGTTCGTTTGACGACATTATTAACCTGGGTGCTATTTCCTGGACTTACATCGTGGCCGCGGAAATGTCAGACATGTATGGCGGAGGACTGGGAGCTTTGTCTTATTTGGCTGCACGACAATCTCGTGTGGACAAGCTCTTTGGTCTGGTCATCATCATTATCCTGATTGGTTTCCTTTTGGACAAAGTTCAGCTTTATCTGGATAAAACCCTCTTTGCTTACAAGTATGCCAACAAAGAGCATGGGAGGTAATTCATGACAGCCTCTGAAGATCGGAACAATGCCGGAATCAGGTTTGAAAACGATTCCACTTTGCCCGATGTCGTGAGCCTGGTGAATATCTCCCAGACTTACGATGGCGGAGCCCATTACATCATTAAGGATTTAAATCTTTTGGTGGAAGGGCACGCCGAGCGGGGACATTTCACAGTTCTTATGGGAACATCCGGATGCGGAAAGTCCACTCTTCTGCGCTACATCGCTGGTTTGCAAAAGCCGACCAAGGGTGAGGTGTTGTTGCATGGAAAGCCGCTCGAAGGATCTGTTCCTATGGTATTCCAGACCTATTCTTCGTTGCCTTGGCGCACTGTCTTGGAGAATGTGACACTACCTTTGGAAATCAAGGGCATGGGTACCCCTAAGGAGCAGCGCGCGGCAGCAATGGAGATGCTTAGGACCGTGGGTTTGGAAGATCAGTGGCGCAAGTTTGCGCAACATCCGATTTTGTCCGGCGGACAGCTTCAGCGCGTCGCTCTGGCCCGTGCGCTAGTCTCTAATCCAGAGCTCTTGCTCATGGACGAGCCGCATCAAGCCTTGGACGTGAACACTCGTTTCCTGGCCCAGCTCACTGTGTCCAGGTTGAGGGAGAAGCTTAAGTCCACCATTCTTCTGGTGACCCATGATATCCAGGAGGCGGTGTTCCTTGCTGATGATATCTACATCATGGCACCTAATCCCGGACGCATTGTGCAACACATCAAGGTGGATTTACCCTCTCCAAGAGGTCGTGAAATCCGTATGGACAAGAGGTTTGTGGAACTTGTCCAGATGGTGGAACAATCACTCTTTGAGGTAGGGTCGCTTCCGCCTTTGGTACAGCCACCGCAATCGGTTGTCGCTCCGACAGTCGTGATGCCGTCAGCGGCCGTGCCCAATTAGTTCTTTAACCAACCTTAATAGACTCTCTGTAATAGGAGAGTCTTTTTTTATATTTTTTAAAGCTAATTTAAGCTCATTTTAAGACCTTGACAAAAAAGACTAAAAGTGGTAAAGTAGCCAGTCCTGTAAAATAAGCAGGCAAGCTCTTTTAAATTGAAATGATGCAAGTAAAATAAGGGAGGTGCTCATGTCTTCAGAGAATTCCCCAGTTGCTTATGGGACTGTCATTGCAACTTTTGAGAGAGAACAGCCTAAGGGTTTAATCCCGGAAGTTATTGAAACAGACATCTCTTCTGCTCTACAACGTGGAGGTTTTGGCGATTTCTTTCTCTCTATCACAGGGGAGAAAGTTCTAAGAGACGCCAAGCGTGAATCACTAGAAGAATTTCACATTGGTGATGTCTGTCGCTTAAAGCGGCCAAGCCTCGTAAGCTTTGAAATCGTCAATGCCGAGACCATCGTGATTGTTGGTTTTACCAAAGAAGGTAATGTCATCAGTCAGCTTGATGGTAAGGGTGTTATCAATGATTCTCCCAGTGAGCATCGGAAAACCTTTGAAACTCTGTCTTCGTCTTCTAAGGATACCAAGGCAAAAGTTCAAAGTGGTGATGCCAAGGTGGAAATGGAAAAAGTCACCATCGCCGTGGTTGTTTTTGAAGGGCGCGTGTTGGAAATGGTTCTGCCTAAGGATCTGGAAGTTACGCCTGGTGAAACAGTCACGTTGAATATGAAAACACTTAACGTCGTTGGCAGGGCCGTTCTGCAAATGGCCGGCGACATCGCCTTGATACGGCGAGTGATTGATGAGACTACTTCGGAAGTGGAATATCGTAACACTGTCAAGATCGTCTTTAATGGCCGGTTTGGAAAAGAACTGACCAAGGGCGATCGGGTGGTACTGGATGCTTCCGGCGTGGTTGTTATCAACAACTTGGGTAAGGATGATGATCGCTTCTCCCTGGGCGTGAAGCTTGGGATAAAATGGAGCGACATCGGTGGTCTGGAAGAAGCCAAACAGCAGATGATTGAGACAGTGGAATTGCCACATCGCTTTCCTCATCTGTTTGGTCTTTATGGACAGAAGAGAGTCAAGGGGATTTTGCTGTTTGGGCCTCCGGGCTGTGGCAAGACTCTTCTTGGTAAGGCCGTGGCGACGGCTCTCTCTGACATCTATGGTGGCGATAAGGCCTCTGAAGGCTTTATCTACATCAAGGGACCGGAAGTGTTGGAAAAGTTCGTGGGTGTGGCCGAAGCCAATGTGCGGCAGATCTTTGATCGCGCACGCAAGCACATGGCTACTCACGGCTATCCGGCTGTCATCTTCATTGATGAAGCTGAGGCACTTCTTTCCAAGCGTGATTCCGGAGTGAGTTCTGACGTGGGGCGCACAGTTGTGCCCGCGTTCTTAAACGAAATGGACGGTCTGGAAGATTCGGGAGCCGTGGTAATTCTGGCAACCAATCGTCCGGATCTGCTTGATAGTGCGGTTGTGCGTGGTGAACGCATTGACCTCAAGATCAAGGTGACGCGTCCTACGCCTGCGTCCACCAAGGAAATCTTCCGGCTGAATTTCAAGCACATGCGTCTGGCAGAGGGCTTGATCGTGGAAGGCTTGGCCGAACTTGGTAGCACGGAGATTTTCTCTGCTGCGCGCATACTTTACGAGATTCGTAAGCGTGATACCACTGTTGTCAACTTCACCTTGAAGGATATTCTAAACGGTGGTATGATCGCGAATGTCGTGAAGGTGGCGACAGCTTTGGCCCTGCGGCGTGACATCGCTAAGATGAACGCAGCTGGGGTCAAGGATGATGAGGCAGAGAAGTTTGTGAGTGGTCTTACCAAGGAGGACTTGGTCTCTGCGATTGATATTGTGCAGAATCAAACCCGCGATTTGGATTTCGTTGATGACCTCAAGGAGTTTGTCCACGATTTCCAGAAAGAGGTGGTTAGTGTCGAAAAACTTCGACAGGGACGAGGTTAGATGGCAGAGGCGCGTGGCCTGGCATCTAAAGAAATCAAGTAGGAGGGTTTCATGGACAGGAAGACGTTGGTTCTGTTCATCGTGGTCGCAATGGTGCTCCTGGTGCTGGCCGTGTCCTTCATCATCAACGTGTTGGAGATGATCGCCCCCGTCATCGGGATCGCGATCATCCTCTACTTCGCCATCCCGTACTTGTGGAGGCAGCTCTTCCCCAAGGGGCCCCGGCAGCAGTAATGGTGCAATTTCCCATCCGGAGAAAGATCTTCGGAATGGGAATCCCAACATCAGGACAGGAGGTTTTCATGAGCACATTCATCAGAGTGCTGGTTGCGGCAGTGGTGTTCGGTTACTTCTCCACCCTTGCCAAGGCGGCCGAGGCGAAGGGTGCCACGACCACCGGATTCCTGGAGACCCAAGTGCAGCTGGACAAGGACGCTGATCGTCCGGTGCCCATCCTGGATGTTGCGCTCATCCACAACTTCCAGGGCGGTTGGGGTCTGCAGGGGTTCTTTCTGGTGACCGACGCGTGGGCGCAGGGTTACATCGGCCCCAACTACAAGCCGGTGGACTGGTTTTTGATAGGTCTGTACGTGGGTGCCGAGCAGGGTCTCACGGGCAAGCTTCAGGCTCGCTACTCCACCTGGTTGTGGCTGGGATGGGATATCTACTCCCTCTCTGGCGCGGTGGAGTTGAACAACGCCGTTTTTCAGGGAGACAAGGCGGGCGTCTGGTATGACGTCGTGGGAAAGCTCAATCCCTCTTCCTGGCTTGGCGCCGGCCTGCGGATGCGCCGCTTCATCGGCTTTGGCCCTTACGCGGAGTTCAGCTTCGCGGCGCTAGGAGTGCCGCTGACCCTCTGGCTGAATTACACGCCGGTGGATCAGGAGGGCCTGGCGGGTTATGTCCATAAGGCCCGCGGCCTCCTTGGTCTTTCGGCCAACTTCTAACCTAAGTTTCTTAAACAACACCCGGCAACCTTGAATAATAGCTTAACTGCTGTTTCTCGTAGGTTGCCGGTTTTTTTATTGCCAAAAGGTCCTATTTTTGATATTCTTTATCCTATCAACCATGTCCAAATTTAAGCTTAAAATTTTGCTCCAAATGTACAAAGGGCTCATGGTCGTTAAGCGCGGCCTGATCTCTTTTTTTATTTTTATTTTTAAAGTTTTTTTGGAAAAATTGGGTAAAGGTTTGGCCAAGATTCTCATTTTTCCTTTTTATAAATTATACTTGCGTTACTATCTAAAAGGCGGTTATTATCTGCAATTATTTTTTAATAAAAAAGTTTTTTACGCTTTGATTTTATTTTTAAGTTTGTTTTTGGTGGCCAGTGAAAGTCAAACTTATGGCACTAACAAATATATTGGCGGTCGCGAGAGTTTGTTGTTTCAATCTTTGGGGCCGGGCGAGGAAGGGGATTTTTTGGAGGAAGAATTAAATGTGAATATTCCCACTGTTACCTTTCAACAAAAAGCAGGTCTTAGTTCCGGATTGGCCTTGGGGCAAGAGACTATTGCGCCGACCAGCGAAATTATTGGGTTTAATCAAAATTTGAGTGGTGTTTATTCTTCACCTATTTTACCCGGAGTGAGTTTAGAAGGAAGCCGCAGAGAAATTGTTAAATATGTTGTGCAGTCAGGTGATAATATTCCCAGTATTGCTCAAAGATTTCAAATTAGCGCTGAAACAATTTATGCGGAAAATAAATTGAATTCACGAAGCATAATCAGGCCGGGGGATGTCTTAACTATTTTGCCCGTTTCCGGAGTCAGTCATACAATTAAAAAAGGCGACACCATTCAAAAAATTGCCGCTACTTACAAAGTTGATGGACAAAAGATTTTAGATTTTAACGCTTTGGGCGAAGGATCTTTGCCTGTGGGTGAAAAAATAATCATTCCCGAAGGCCGATTACCTGCCGCTCCTGTGTTTTTCAAGCCGGCTTCCCAACCGGCGCAAACTTCTACTGCCAAGCCTTCATCTTTGCGCGGAGCCGGTTCCGGCATGCTGTGGCCCACTACCGCGCGTCGCATTACTCAATATTTCAGTTGGCGCCATAATGGCATTGACATTGGTATTTCTATTGGTACCCCAATTTACGCTTCTGATGACGGTGTGATAGAAAAATCCGGTTGGAATACCGGCGGTTATGGCTATATGATTTTGATCAATCACGGCAATGGTATTAAAACCCGCTATGGGCATAATAGCAAATTGTTTGTTTCTGCCGGGGAAGACGTGCGTAAAGGCGATGTTATTGCTTTAAGCGGTTCCACCGGTCGCTCTACCGGTCCTCATTTGCATTTTGAGGTAATTGTGGGAGGTGTCAGGGTTAATCCATTTTTGTATGTGAAGTAATCGTACAGCCAAAAAGTATTGAATCATTGACAAGGCGGTTCTTTTTTTATTCAGCTTTCATTCTATATTGCAAAGCCTCGGCCAAGTGTTCAGTTTTGATTTGTTGCGAATTCGCCAAATCGGCAATAGTCCTGCCTACTTTTATCACGCGATAATAAGCGCGTGGTGAAAGATGCCAATTAGTAACGGCTAAACGCAAAATATCTTTTTCTTTTTCTCCCAAAGGGCAAAACTTTTTTATTTCTTCACTGCCCATTTCGGCATTGGTAAAATTTTTTGTATTGGCAAGTCTTTGGGCTTGTATCTGACGGGCTTTTTCCACTCGTTCTCTAATTTGGGTTGATAATTCTGCCTCTGATTCGCTTTCTAACTCGGAAAATTTTAATCTGGGTACTTCCACGTGCAGATCTATCCGGTCTAAGAGCGGTCCGGAAATCTTTTTTTGATACTTATGAATCTGTAGTGGCGTGCAGGAACAAATTTTTTCGTTATCGCCAAAGTAACCGCAAGGGCAAGGATTCTGCGCGGCTACCAGCATAAAACGGGCGGGAAAAACGCAAGTGCCGCTGGCGCGAGAAACTGTAATTGTTCCATCTTCTAAAGGCTGGCGCAGATTTTCTAAAACCTGGCGGGAGAATTCGGGAAATTCATCTAAAAATAAAACGCCGCGGTGAGCTAAAGTAATTTCTCCGGGTCGCGGAATTTTTCCTCCGCCCACCAAAGCTGTTCCCGAAGCCGTGTGGTGCGGGCTCCTAAACGGCCTTTCCACAATCAGCGGTTTTTGCGGCGTGAGTAATCCGGCTACAGAGTAAATTTTGGTGGCCTCCAAAGCTTCGGCCAAATCCATTCGGGGCAAAATCGTTATTAAAGTTTTAGCCAGCAGTGTTTTGCCAGAACCCGGCGGCCCGGAAAGCAAAATGTTGTGGCCGCCGGAAGCCGCAATTTCCAAAGCTCGTTTGGCAAAATTTTGGCCTTTGACATTGTTCATATCTAATCCCGGCCAAATAGTTTCTCGGTTATAATTAGAAAAATCTTGACTGTTTAAAGCAGTAATTTTTTCTTCTTCTAAAAGATGTTTAATTAATTGTCCTAAATTTTTTACCGGCACAATTTCCAGGCCTTCAATCAACCTGGCTTCGGCAGTATTTTCTTCCGGCAAAAATAATTTTTTCAAGCCCGCTTCTTTCATAAAAATGGCAATTGGTAAAACACCGTTAACCTTGCGCAAGGTACCGTCCAGTGCCAATTCGCCGATAAAAACAGAATCTTTATAATTTAAATCTTTGCCTAAATGCCCCAGGGCAATAGAAACAGCCATGGGCAAATCATAACGCGGCCCTTCTTTGGGTATGTCGGCCGGCGCCAAATTGACGGTAATTTTTTGCGTGGAGGGAAAAACCAGTACGGAATTTTTAATGGCCGCGCGAATTCTTTCTTTGGCTTCTTGTACAGAGGTATCGGGCAGGCCCACAATATTAAAAGAAGGGAAACCGCCGGATAAATCGGTTTCCACCTCTATCAAGGAACATTTAAGGCCGGTAAGGGCCACGGATCTAACGCGTGAAAGCATACCTCCTTAAATTTTCTTTTGCTTATGCCGGTATAGTTTAATGATAAGTAAAATTAGGCCGCTAAAAATTAACAAATCGGCCAGATTAAAATAGGAGACGGGAAAGAGATAAAAATAATCTACCACATAACCGTAAGAAATTCTGTCAAAAAGATTACTGATGGCGCCCAGGATAATTAATGTAATTGGAAAAAAGAAGCAGGGTTTTTGCCAAACAAAAAACAGCAATCCCATTAAAATTAAAATAGAAAAAATAACGATGACTGATTGGGGAAATTTAATACTAAAAGCCAAAGCGGAGTTTTTAAAAAAATAAAAAGCAAAGATTCTGGGAATAATAAAAAAACCCTCCGCATCGCGTAGAGCAATTTGTTTTAAAATAATGTCAGCTAGAAAAAGGAAAATTAAATAAAAATATTTTTTCATCAAGATAGGGTTCTATCCGTTATGGCGCATCAGATAACCGGCCTTTGTATTATAACGTATTAGCCCCTTGCTTTCTAGGTAAAGATTTGGTAAAAAGCAAGTTAAACTTCTTGAGTCAAAAGTTTTTTACAGGAAACGCAAGAGGTGGAAGATGGTCTGGCCAACAATCTTTTTTCGGGAATTGGTTTCCCGCAATATTTGCAAATGCCGTAAGTGCCATCTTTAACTTTTTTTAAAGCGCTGTTAACATCCTGCAGATCTTTTTCCACAGTTTTTTCCAGGGCTAAATAATCCGAATAGGTGGAAACCTCTTGAATGTTTTCATCTTCCTCGTCTCCATATTGAGGAAATTTGGCATCAAAATCTTCCGCATTGTGAATGTTGCGTTTGGTGAATCTGGCCAACTCGTTTTCTAATCTCTTTTTTTCTTTAAGAAGCAGGCCTTCAAAATTTTTTAGTGTTTTTTTGTCCATAACTTTAACTTGAGCTAAATTATGCACTAATTATAAAACAACGGGATGGAGAAGTCAATATATTGACAATTAAATTTTGGTTACCGTCCTTATAAGGCTAATCCCAAAGGCGATTTTTAATTTTTGGTTTGTTTGTATAGACTAGTCTAATCTTTTTTCTGCTGTTTCCCAATCAATAGCTTTAAAAAATGCTTCAATATAATCAGCGCGTTTAAGGCCGTAATCCAACATAAAAGCATGTTCAAATACATCCATTACCAATAAAGGGTTGGCACCAGCAAGATGTCCCGTGTCATGTTCGTTGACCCAAGTGTTAAAAAGATGGTCGGAAACTGGATCTTGGTACAAAATTACCCAGCCAATACCACGCATGGCGCCAGTGGTCTTAAAATCCTTTTCCCAGCTTGAAAAGTCCCCAAATTCAGCAACTATTTTTTGGTTTAAGGCAGAATTGGCTGAAAAATTAGATTCACCATTTTTAAGATTATCAAAATAAAGCTCGTGCAGGCGCAGTCCATTAAATTCCCAGCCAAATCGGCGTTTTAGCTCGGCAAATTCGGGCGTGTTTGTTTTTTGGCTTTGAGACAATAGAGCTAATTCTTCCAGTATTTTATTTGTATTGGTGTTGTAGCCCTGATACAGGGTAAAGTGATTTTTAAGTAAAATATCGCTAAATCCTGGTGTCCCCAGTAAGGATTCAAAGTTTTTAGGTTCAAACATAAAAAATATTGGTTAATTTTTAAAAGACTAAACTATAAGTAATTTTACCAATAAAAAGATCTTTTTAAAAATAGAAAAAACCCTTAAAACGCCAAAAGGGGCATACTTAAAGCCCAATTATTTGTTTATTTGAAGGCAAGTAGCCCCTAAAATCCTGTGGGGGAACTTGAGCGGCCGATAAATCGGCCAAACAAATATCCTAATCCCAGGACTGGGTTGCTCTTCTTAGACCCTACTTTTGGCTTATGCCAGTTCAAAAATCATTCATAATCGTGGCTTAAAGCCGTTGTTTACCCCAAAATGGGCAAACAAGAGAGTGAAAGAAGCAAAGATGTATGCAGTAACGCTCATGCACACGTCTTTTAATTGTCCAAAGAACTATTTCTAACTACTTATATAATAATTATACCCCTTTTTTATGGTTTTGTCAACAAGCAAGGTGCAAAAGTAAAAATTTTATTTAAATTTACAAAAGAAAACGTTTTAAAAATAAAAAAATCTTGAAAAATTTGTCTACACTAATCTATACAAATCTGGGGATAAAGTAGGGTTTATGAGCAAGTTATCCACAGGGCGGTTAGCTTAAAAGTGGATTTATTGGTTAATATCTCGTCGGTTCGGTTTGTATACACTAGTCTATACAAACGGAAAGTAGTGTTTTGTGGTGATTATTGATTTTTTCAGAGTTTTTTAGTAAGGTTAACTAAATTGCCAAGTGGCAATACCGTGCCTGTCCGGTAGACAGGTTGTTCTTTGCCAATTAAGCTAAAGAACTTACCAAGGTTTTGCTTTAAGAAAGCAGAGTTGCGGCAAGTTGTGGGCTGTTGGCGGAGGGGGGTGTTATGCTGAGTGCACAAGAGGTGCTGGCCTTGATGGAAGAAGTGAGTGTGAGGTTAAATCGAGGACAAGACCCCGAGCAATTTGCTCAGGATTTAAGGGAATTCCTCCGAAATCCTGCTTTATGGCGTGAGTCAAAAAGATACCTGGTAAGTCAGGCAATGGAGCTTTTAGGTACGGCGGAAGTTTTAGGAAATTCCTCCCATATGGAAGATATTTATAGTGCGATGGGAAGAATAAGTAGTTCTGATTTTAGACAGGCTCTATGTTATTGGATGCAAGGCGTCTACTTCACCATGGGCATTCAGTGCGAGGTCCCTCTGCCCCCTGCTCTTACTTCTAGACAGAAAAAATCTTTGAAGAAGTATGGTTTGCGCCTGTTTTATATCCCAGCTATCACGGAAGCTGAGTACCCTGAAAGCTTCATCAAGCCGGATTGGGGCAAGCTTCTGACCGTTTCTAGCATTGAGAGCAAGCCTTTGCTTGGCCGTTGGGTGGTAATAGAGACCATCCCCAAGCCTAGCTGGGATGACCCAGTTGGTTATACTAATGACACCCTGGCTCAGGCTCTAAAGTTGGTTAAGCGTTTCGCCGTAAGTTGGGATGATTTATACAACGAAGATGGTTTTCTGACTAAGATCGCCAAGATCACCGGCCTTCCCAAACACTCCACCCGTCTGCCTACGGCAGAAGAGTGGAACTTCCTGGGTAATCTCTTCCTCTGGCTCAACGCCAACCGTAAAGAAAACCTCCCTGATTTTGGCTCTACCAGTTCCTGGGAGTGGACTGAGAATCTTTACGACTTCGACAATCGTGTGGTTGTGGGCAGCCGTGAGGACGGTGGACTGGCAGATGTTGACGACAACTGGCACAACAGCCACAACGACAGCATCGCTTTCCGCGTTCTGGCAGTTCTTTAATTAGTCTTTGAACCCCCTCCCCCCGCCTAGGTTAACTCCGGCGGGTTTTTTAATACAAAAGCCGCTCTTGTGTAAAAAAGCGGCTTTAATAATTTCTGGTTTCCCAATCAAGTTGGGAAAGACAGTCAACTATCTTCTTGGTCCATGACCGCCATGGCTACTGTGTCCGCCACGGCCGCCACGTGAGTCATCACGGCGAGGTGGGCGAGAAGTACGCGGCCTGTCAAAACTTGGTGCACGCTCTTCGTAGTCTTCTGGCTTAGGTAGCAATTCCTTCATGGTCAAATTCAATCGGCCCATATCATCAATTTCTTTTACTTTTACTTTTACTATATCACCAACCTTCACCGCATCTTCTACTTTTTCTGTGCGACTCCAAGCCATTTCCGAAATATGTACCAAACCTTCTTTGCCTGGTAAAACTTCCACAAAGGCGCCAAAATCCATTAGGCGAGTCACTTTGCCTTCAAAAATTTCACCGGCCACAGGTACTCGTATAATGTCTTTTACCATTTGTTCGGCTTTTTCCAAGGCTTCTTTATTTACCGCGGTAATAGAAACCGTACCGTCTTGTTCAATATCAATTTCTACTCCGGTAGCTTCAATAATTCCATTGATGACTTTGCCGCCGGGACCAATGACTTCGCGAATTTTGTCAACATCAATTTTAAAGGCAATAATGCGCGGAGCAAAAGGAGATAGTTCGGTGCGAGGAGCGGGGATGGCCGCGTTCATGATTTCCAATATTTGCATTCTGGCTTCACGGGCGCGCATTACAGTTTCTTTAACCAAGTCGGAATTTAAGCCTGCGGTTTTGGTGTCTAATTGAATAGCAGTAATGCCTTCGGTAGTGCCGGCTACTTTAAAATCCATACCGCCTTTGCCGTCTTCTAAGTCTTGTAAGTCGGTTAAAATTTTGTAATTGTAACCGCCTTCATTAAAATCAGAAGCCAAGCCCATAGCAATGCCGGCCACGTGGCGTTTGATAGGAACTCCGGCATCCATTAAGGAAAGGGATGAGCCGCAGGTGGAACCCATGGAAGAAGATCCGTTGGATCCCAAGACTTCGGAAACTACGCGGATAGTGTAAGGGAATTCTTCTTTGGTGGGAAGAACCGGAAGTAAGGCTTTTTCAGCCAAAGCGCCGTGACCAATTTCACGGCGGCCGGGTCCGCGCATCGGACCAACTTCGCCTACGCTAAAAGGAGGGAAGTTATAATGATGCATATAGCGTTTTTTAGAAGTGCCTTCCACGCCTTCCAATGTTTGCACGGCGGCCGGCGAACCTAAAGTAACCGCACTTAATATCTGCGTCTCACCGCGAGAGAACAAAGCCGAGCCGTGAGTGCGAGGCAGTACCGCCACTTCAGAGGTAAGCGAACGAATTTCTATTAAGGCACGGCCGTCCACGCGTTTGCCTTCTTTAATAATTCTTGCGGTGATGAATTCTTCTACCAATAATTTATAATTATCAAAAATAAATTTGCGTCTATCCTTGCCAATGTTTTGTTCTTGTAAATGATTTTCCAAGTCTTTGGCCAGGCTGGCAAAAGCTTCTAATCTTTCGGCTTTGACTTTTAATTCTTTGGCAAAAAAGTAATGAGCTACATTTTGGGCAATGAAAGTTCTGGCCGAATCCAGTAGTTGGTTCTCATCATTAGGAGTTGTTTCTTCGCTCACGTCCATATCTTGAGCTAAAACAATTTTTTCTTTACCTACCTTGGTCTGTGCTTCTTTAATCAAATCCATAATATCGCGCAAATGTTTTTGGCCAAAAGAAATAGCCTCTAAAATGGTTTCTTCCGGCACTTCATTGGCACCAGCTTCTAGCATTATTACTTTTTCCGGCGTGCCGGCCACTACTATATCTAAAGTGCTTTTTTGACGCGCTTCGTAAGTGGGGTTTAAAACCCACTCGCCTTCAATTTGTCCAACGCGGATGCCGCCGATAGGGCCTTTCCAAGGAATGTTGGACATAGCTAAAGCACCGGAAGCGGCGATTAAACCTAAAACATCCGGATCGTTTTCTCCGTCAAAAGATAGGATTGTCACTACTACCTGTACTTCGTTGCGCATGGTTTCATTAAAGAGAGGGCGAATGGCTCTATCAATCATACGGCCGGATAAAACAGCCTCGTCAGAAGCGCGGCCTTCACGTTTGATAAAACGAGAACCTTTAATAATGCCGGCGGCGTACAAACGCTCTTCAAATTCCACCATCAAAGGGAAGTAGTCTACGCCTTCGCGCGGTTTCTGGCTCATTACGGCGGTAGCTAAAACAACGGTGTCCCCATATTGCACGGTGCAGGAACCGTTGGTTTGATTGGTGAATTTACCAACCTCTAGGGTAAGATCTTTGCCTCCCCAAGTTTTTGAGAATTTTTGGACCATAAAATTTTTGGGCGCCGCCGCATTTTTTTGGCAACTACCCGTTAACTGGTCCAAAGGCTGAAGACCTAAAAGGTCTCTGTGTCTTTGGATCAGCGAATTAATTAATTTTTAACTTTTTTTAAAACTTTTAAAAGTTCTTTTTTTCTCCGGCACTCTATCCATGATTAAAAATCTTTTTTTATCAGCGGATAAATCTAAAAATCCATCAGCCGTTTCTATCAGTTTGGAAGAAGTGGTTTCTTTAAAAGCTAAAACTTCTACTTGCTTGCCCTGGTTTTGCAGATAGGTGACTAACTGCTGGTAATCTCCGTCGCCGGAAACTAAAATTAAAGCATCCAAACTTGGAGAAAGACGAATCATATCCACGGTGATGCCCACGTCCCAATCAGCTTTTTTTGCTCCGCCAAAAAATATCTGCAAATCTCTTTCTTTAGTTTCAATTCCCAAATTGGTTAGCGCGGCAAAAAATGGTTTTTCTTCACCGGTGGGGGTTTTAACCACGTAAGCGATGGCGCGAATGAGTTTGCGATTATCCACGCCGGCTTTAACAATTTCGCCAAAATTAACTTTGGCATTAAATAAGTTTTTAGCGCTGTAATAAAGATTTTGCACATCAATAAAGATGCCAACGCGCTGATCTGGATGTTTTATCATATTTTTAGGCTCACATTAAGCCAAAAGACGCGTAAAAACGCGCCTTGAGGAAATTATTTTGCTGTTTCTGCGGCCGGAATTTCTATGTCTTCTTCTATGGGTTTTTCCTCCACAGCCGCTTTTTTTAATTTTAATTTGACGATGATTTCGTTGTAGCTTTTGGGATTTTCGCGGGAGAGATATTTTAACAGTCTGCGTCTTTCATTAACTTTGCGAAGCAAGCCGCGACGAGACGAATTGTCTTTGCGGTGATCTTTTAAGTGTTTAGAAAGTTCAGCGATTTCCTCTGTAAGAATGGCGATTTGCACCTCGGTAGAGCCGGTATCATTTTCGTGAGTTTTATACTTTTCAATGATGCGTAGCTTTGCTTTTTTGTCTAACATAGATTAGGCATTAAATTTACCAAGCCGCGGCAACGCCTGCCTCCTTGTGGAGGATTGCCGGGTTCGGATCCCTTTATTAGGGAATGTTTTAATAAAAATATTATAGCACCAAGAGGTAATTTTGTCAAGTTTTTGGGCTTACTAAAGGGGAAAAATATAAAAAAGCCATCGGGGTTAAATCCGATGGCGTTAGGAAGTTTTTTCTAAAATGATTTTTTCGTACTGCGGTCCGTTAGCAATCAAGGTAATAATGGTCTCTTGGCGTAAACGCTGCCAAAAGTTACTGGAGCCGCCTTGGGCAACTCTTTTTACCATAGCTTCTTTGTCTGGAGACCGCCAGTTTCTTTCTCCAGTTTCCGTCTGCCAGTGAAGGCAAAGCTCGTCTATCAGTTCTGGCAAAAGAGGCATAGAAGATAAGATTTGGTCCGGATCCAAAACTAGGATCAAAGATTCCGCTTCGTCTGTTTCCATCGCTTCCGTCCAGCTGACCTTGGCCAGAAATCTGGAAATAGTAGCTGGTGAGGCTGATTTGGCAATAGCTTCCATCAACCTGTGGGCGTAGCTTTGGCGCGAAGTAACAGGGGCAGGCATTTTTTTAGCCTGCTTTCTCTCAGAGCCAAAGATAATCTGTTCCAAGCTACTTTTATCTACATCCAAGTGGATGTTAGTTAACCAAAAGCCCAGCGGTCGCTGTTTGCCTTTGACTGTCGGCGGATGCAGAATTATCTCCAAGGCTTTATGCCACATCTCTTCTAGCTTACGCCGTTCAATTTCATTGGGTTTAAAAGGAAGATTTGCCGTGTCCAGATAATCTAGGAAGCAGTTGGTACTGGTTTCGGCAAAGTACGCGCCGCGAGAAACCCTTAAGGAGCTTTCTACATAATTTAATATGTGGGATGGCAAAATTGTGGTCATGGTAAGTTCGTGACTGCGATTGACGCGCTTGTCACGAATTGTTCTTCCAACAGCTACATTGCTCCCCCCGCAGACAAAGGAGGCGGCCATAGTCATGAGCAGAGTTTCCGAAGTCCAGACCAGATGGTGGCCTCCAAAAGAGTCGCCGTATTCCAAGTTTCCTTCCTTTTTAAGTTGGGTCCAGGGTAAAAAAGACCGGCTTACTTGCCATTCTAAATAAAGATCATCTACCATTGCCTTCCAAGTGTTAAGGTCGGCTAAAGTTTTAATTTTTTTTATAACATTGGACAAGTTAGGTCTTTTATTTATTTTTCTTTTTTGCAAACCGGTGGCCACTTGCTCTGTTTGAAAAAGCAAGAGTTCTCTGGCTGCCGGATGGTTGGTGCTGACAGGAATGATCTCTACACTATAGCCAAAAGAGGTGATAGCTCTTTTAACCGCCGCCGCTACTTCACCAATTTGGGTGGCAGTTTTTTTAATTTCCTCCATGATTTCGGCAATCAAAGAGGTTGTTTTTTCTTGGTTTAATATTTCTACGGCCAAGGTTGTATTTCCTTGGCTCTTTTTTTCCACAGCTACGGAAAGAAAAGAAAAAAGAATTTCCACGGCTTCCAGAGAATTTCCAATATCCAAAGGATTGATTTTCAAAAAGTGGCACAAGCTTGGATACAGGATAGCTATTTCTTGTTGGATTTTTTCGCGGCGCTCTTTAGATAGAGTTTCGTTTTCAATACCATGTTGTATGACTTTGTCAAGGAACTGTGCCCCTTCTTGGGGCCTTATGACTAACTCGCTCATGGTCCCCTCCTAGGGTTGGTTAAAGGATCTGTTCAGATTGTCCAAAAAATAGATTTTTCGTCCGTCAACCGGCGGATTCAGAACGCCTCTTTAGACAGTCTGGTCAAGTCCTTAGAAGAAAAGGGCGGCAGATGTAAGTTAATACAGCTACCGCCCGGTGTTACTTTTTCAAAGAGTCACTTACTTAAAATAAGTCTCGGCTTCCCGATCAGCCAAGTAATTTTCAATCTTTTGCTCAAGATTAAAGAGAAGAGAGGATGCCTCCTCGTCTCCACCCCGGGCCAAAAGCTTGATAGGCCGCAGGATATCGTTGCGATCAAGATGATATTGCCCGTCGGGCAACTGGACAGGATAAGAAGTGTCGTTGCTGAAGAACTCCAGAATTCCGCGACCGGAAGATTCCATGATGAGAGTCCAGGTGAGGTATAAGAGCCTGGTGGCCGAGGGATGTCCGTCCAGAAGATTGGTCTTGGTGTCCTTTACATACAACTCGGCTACAAGTTCTGCCGTGAGCCTTTCAGCCACAGCCGAACTGTCAGCGGCATTGCCACGGACAATGGCCAGTACCAACTCCGTGTCGCCGTTTTCAATCATGTCAGTAATGACAAGATGGCAATCTGTTAGGGGCAGAGATTCAATCACGCGACCGATTTTACGGCCCTGCTCCATGGCCTTGTCAGAGGCCGAACTCGGATCAACTCCTGCCAGAGAAGCGTCATAAACTTGACGCAGTACCAGTGAGCGAGCCTTTTGGGGCAGAGCCAAAAGGCTTTTGGCCGCCTCCTCTGGAGTTCCTGCTCCCGTGAGAGCCAGGTTGATGGCCTTTTGGGCCTCTTCGATGGGTTGGATATTAGCTTGCATGTGACTTTCTCCTCTTGGACATTGTTGCTCTTGATTCCCGCTTGTTTTTCTTCAACTTGGCTGCCAGGCAAAGTGCCTTGACAAGTCGCAACTGATTTTCCAAACCGGCCTGGAAAGCGTCTATGAACAGCTGGCGGACATTGGTGCCCGTCTTGATCCAATCATCCAACTCCTCCAGCAGGACGTTGAAGGTATCATCGTCAACCCCATCATCAACCTTACGGGACAGTTCATATAAACCCTCTTTGCTGATGGTGAAGTCTTCTCCTCCCAAGGAGGCAAAGATGGCGGCCATGTCCGGAATGGACAATTCCTTGAGAAATGCCCAGCCGCTTTTCAGGTAGCCCTGGGCCAGACTCCTGGCTTCATTCAGGGCTTCTTCAAAAGTGAAACCTTCTCCGCCATCGGGAATATGCCGCATCTCATGAAGAACAGATTGTGCTTCATCAAACATTTTGTCCCAGGTCATGTTTCCCTCCATCATCGATCTCCTTCTTTTAGCCCCAGCCTTCTGGCTAGGTAACTCGTAACTGCTCCCGAGGCGCCTTGCCCCAAGGAGGCTTTGGCTTTTTCTCTAAGTTGGCGTCGTTTCTCTTTGGTGTCCACCATTTGGTAGGCTTCAACCAGTTGCTTGTAGTCTTCTTCTTTGGTGGGATCACCAGGATACAAATCCGGATGGCAATGGGCGGCCAATCCCCGGAATGCCCGTTTGACATCATCGTCACCAGATGTTTCCGACACACCTAAAGTCTTGTAAGGATCAAAATCCTCCTTCATTTATAAATTCCTCCTTTTATCCCATTTTAAGGGACCTTTTACTATATAACAAGATGATTAAATTTGTCAAGCCCACCCTTGTTTTATTATTTTTTGGGGATTTTGTCAATCCTTTGGAGTCCCCCTTTAAATTATTATTAGGATAGGTGAAGTTATGGCTAAAGTTGACAAAAAAACTGTTTTGGAGTATAATCATCTTTAATTGAATCAATAATTTAGGTACAATAATAATATAAAATTATATGGGTTTACCTGGGCATCGTCGTACTTCATCTGATAAGCGTCGCCGCGCCGCGCATTTTGCTATTAAACCAAAACAGTTAACTGTCTGCCCCAAATGCAAAAAGCCGGCCAAGCCACATTATGCTTGCTCTTTTTGCGGTACCTATCGTGGCAAAACTATCAAAACAAAATAACCGACTTTAGAGTTAGAAAATTAAATTGTTCTTTGTATGTCTAATAGACATTTGGCTCGTTCCATTGCCATGCAATCCCTTTATCAATGGGATTTTGCCGGACAAAATAAAAAAGGATTGGAAGAATTGGTTTTTTTCAATCTTAAAGAATTTGCCCCTGATTTTGATGATAAGGGTTTTACTTTTGATTTGGTAAGAGGTGTTATTAAAAAAGTGAAGGAGGTGGATAAACTCATAGAAAAATACGCACCCGAATGGCCTATTGGGCAAATTACTTTGGTGGATAGAAACATTTTACGTTTGGGAATTTATGAACTTAAATTTGTAGAAGAAATTCCTTCCAAAGTGGCCATTAATGAAGCAATTGAATTGGCAAAAACTTTTGGGGGTAATGCTTCGGGTAAATTTGTTAATGGTGTGCTAGGTGCAATTTATAGGGATATGGAAAAAACCGGGGAATTAAAAAAGATTGATACAGAAAAGAGAGAAAAAAAGGAAGAAGAAGATAATGTCACGAAGGAAAAGAAAGAATAATTTTTATGAAAGAATTAGAATTGCTAGAAAAAAATATTAAAGTGACTTTTAAAAATAAAGAAATTTTGCGCCAAGCCGTGGTGCATCGTTCTTATTTAAATGAACATCCGGACTTTGCCTCGGGGCATAATGAAAGATTAGAATTTTTAGGTGATGCGGTGTTGGAATTGGTAGTGACGGAATTTCTTTATAACAATTTTGATAATCCCGAAGGTGAATTAACTAATTGGCGCGCCAGTTTAGTTAATGCTAAAATGCTTTCCGGTATTGCTAAAGATTTGGGTATTGAAGATTTTTTATATCTTAGCCGCGGCGAATCTAAAGATAAGGATACTAAGGCCAGACAGTATATTTTGGCCAATGCCATAGAAGCGGTAATCGGAGCTATTTATCAGGATAGAGGCTGGGATGAAGTAAAAAACTTTATTCATCATTTTATTATAATACATTTAGATACAATTTTGGAAAACCAATTATACATTGATCCTAAAAGCCATTTTCAGGAATTGGCTCAGGAAAAATTTGGGGTTACACCAAATTATAAAGTTTTAAAAGAAGAAGGACCGGATCACGCTAAAAATTTTACTGTGGCGGTGTATTTGGAAAAAGAAGAAGTGGCGCTAGGAGAGGGGACCTCTAAGCAAGAGGCGCAAACCGAAGCGGCCAAAGAAGCGATAAAAGTTAAAGGTTGGTAGAAAGACAGTGGGCAGGTGGAAGAGAGCCCCCGTCGTCCAATGGATAGGACAGCAGCCTTCGAAGCTGTTGATGTGGGTTCGATTCCTGCCGGGGGCATTGGAAAATGCGCCGCTAGCTCAGCTGGTTAGAGCAAACGCCTCTTAAGCGTAAGGTCCTGGGTTCGAATCCCAGGCGGCGCACCAAAATCATCGTTTTTAAACGATGATTTTTGTTTTTGGCTACGATTTTTTGTAAAAAGGAATAGGTGAAAACAGGTGAGTGGTTGACAAAAATGTTTATTTTTGATAAACCTAAAATAGATCTTAAACAAATAATAGGCTTAAAGCCTGCAAGGGAGAATAAAAATGGTAAACGATGCAAAGAACGCCGTTTTGCTTGGTGTAAGGTCTGATTTCTTTGAGCCCCCTCCCCCGCTTAAGAGCTTTGTAAATCGCCGGAGAATGCTTTCTTTTCCCGCCATGTCGATTGAGGAAGCAGATGAAATCATTGCCAAAGTACCAGGTGTCGTCTTAGTGATAGTTGATGGCGTCACTCGGAATGAGGATGGAACCAAGTTGGCCTTTGATGTTAAAAAACTGGAAAGACTAATTATCAAATGGCCGGATTTGCGTTTCATCTTCCTGGTTTCACAACTAGGAATTATGGAATTGCCGCCTACGGACAGAGCTAGAATTATTCACGAACCCTTTAATCATAAAACCTTGGCTCTGATGACTCGGCGGTTGATCGGGATCCCCGAGCGTACCTATTACAAGACTTTGGTGCAGTTTAAACGGCTATCCGAGAGTGTTCCCAAGGGTTTGTTTGGTTTTTCCGTCAACATCGAGCCTGCCGGCTTGCTTTTGCAAACAGAAACTATGTTGCAAATTGGGGAGGCCGTAGGTTTGAGTTTCATTCCTCCCAATGGTGGGCGAAATGTTGATGTGAAAGGCATAGTGGTTCGTGAAACGGAATCTTCGGAAAAGGGGACTAAACGGTTTGGCATCAAACTTGGAGGTCTTTCCCCTGCTTTGAAAGAAGCCATTAGTGATTTTTGTTTGCCCAAGAGCCAGCTGTAGTTTTTAACTAGAACGTAGAGCGTGAATTAACTTTTGCGCTCTTTTTCTTTTTTTGTTAGGTAAAATTACTGTAAAATAAGCCTAAAATTGTTCTATCCACAAATTATCCCCACCAGCTCTTGACAAGCTTTTTGGTTTAGTCTATAATACTATCACATTAAAAATATTAGTCATGTACAGCGGGTTGGCTGTTAAAAGTGCGGCGCAAAAAAAGCGTCGGGCTAGCAAATCCGTTTGGACCTCTGCCGAGTTTCCACCAAAAATATGGTAAAAACTTTAGCACTTAATTCTCCAAGCGGATCATGACTCCCTCTTATTGTTGCATGACCGCTGGAAAAGCGGTTTTTTTAATGCCAATTTTCTTTCACGCTTCCTTTCAAAAGATTTGAAAAGAAACGTTAGGGAGAATGAATACAATGGTTGAAAGGAAAAGAGAACTTTGACAATTTAATTAGATCTGTTAGATACAGATCTACAAGGTCTTAAATTAAAAAGGGTAAAAATTGCAATTTTTGCAAAGAGTTAATAAAGATAAAAAATCTCCATAAAGATGGAGAAGAGCGTAAGAGCGTATGTGTGGATGCCTTGACATTAGAAGACGATGAAAGACGTAGCAGCCTGCGATAAGCTTCGGGGAGGTGGCAAGCAACCTTTGATCCGGAGATCTCTGAATGGGGCAACCCCTCTTGGCGTTGAACCGAGAGACCGCACCGCAAGGTGCGGGGTGTACCTGGCGAAGTGAAACATCTCAGTAGCCAGTGGAAAAGAAATAGGTCATATATTCCCTAAGTAGTGGCGAGCGAAAGGGGAGAAGTCTAAACCTCATATGAGTCAAACGGTTAGGCGAGTTTTGATGCAAATTGAAATTACGTGAATTGTTTGGGGCTATAGGGCTGTACTCTATAAGGTGTTGCGTGGCAATCAAATTGTTTTCCTATAAAAACAGGTAGAGAAAAAAGAACAATTTATAACAGAATCTTCTGGAATGAAGAATCATAGAGGGTGATAATCCCGTATGTGAAATAAATTGTTACTCTGCTTTGGTTGTTCACAAGTACTACCAGACTCGTGAAATCTGGTAAGAATCCGGGCCGACTATTGGCCCAAGACTAAATACTTCTAATGATCGATAGTGAACAAGTACCGCGAGGGAAAGGTGAAAAGCAGCCCGGTGAGGGCGATGAAATAGTATCTGAAACCATACGCTTACAAAGAGTCGGAGCTCTAGATACACGCAAGTGTGTCAGAGTCACGGCATTCCTATTGAAGAATGAGCCAACGAGTTTATTGTGTGCGGCTTGCTTAAGGACTTACGGTCCATAGGCGCAGTGAAAGCGAGCGTTAATAGCGCGTTTGTCGCACATATAAGACCCGAAGCCGGATGATCAAACCATGACCAGGTTGAACCCTGTCGAAAGACAGGGGGAGGACCGAACCCACTAGCTGTGCAACACTAGGGGATGAGTTGTGGTTAGGAGAGAAATTCTAATCGAATTCGGTGATAGCTGGTTCTCCTCGAAATAGCTTTAGGGCTAGCCTTGGAAGTTCCTCTTGGTTGTAGAGCACTGAATGAGACGTGGCGGAGCAATCCGCCTTGTTTCAACCAAACTCCGAAGGCCAAGAATTAACATTCCAGGAGTCAGTCTCTGGGGGCTAAGCTCCAGTGGACAAAAAGGGAACAGCCTAGACCCTCATCTAAGGTCCCTAAATCTACGTTAAGTGTAAAAAGCGGTGGAACGACTTATACAACCAGGAGGTTGGCTTAGAAGCAGCCATCCTTTAAAGAAAGCGTAACAGCTCACTGGTCAAGTTGTTCTGCACTGAAAATGTACCGGGGCTAAACGTAGTACCGAAGATAGGGAATTTTCATTAATTTATTAATGAGGATTGGTAGAGGAGCATTCCTGTCGCAGTGAAGTCGGACCCGTGAGGGCCGGTGGAGCGTCAGGAAGAGAGAATGTTGGCATAAGT
This sequence comes from Candidatus Magasanikbacteria bacterium RIFOXYB2_FULL_38_10, assembly GCA_001783145.1. Lineage (NCBI taxonomy): Bacteria > Candidatus Magasanikiibacteriota > Candidatus Magasanikbacteria bacterium RIFOXYB2_FULL_38_10. The sequence goes on along the minus strand of MFQT01000016.1, from coordinate 81,390 downwards.
AGCACAAACTCTGGTGAAAACCCAGAGCACCGTAAACCCAAGGTTTCCTGGGCAACGCAAATCGTCCCAGGGTTAGTCGATCCTAAGGTGAGTCTGCCTTCCGAGGCAGGGTAGCCGATGGAAGAGGCCGTTAATATTCGGCCACTTTCATATTTTTGCTATGCACTGACACATGACCGCGATGCAAGCGCGTTTTGGTTATACGCGTACCGCAAGGTAGAGATGAAGCCGCAAGGTGGATTCAATTTGGGTCAAAGTTGTGTCGAGAAAAGGTGCCAGGCGTTAAGAATATGAAATCCGTACCGTAAACCGACACAGGTGGGTGGGCGTAAGTGTGCCAAGGTGTACGAGAGAACCCTCGTTAAGGAACTCTGCAAAAAAGCATGCGTAACTTCGGAATAAGCATTGCTCCAATTTGTTGGAGCCGCAGCAAACGATCTCAAGCGACTGTTTAACAAAAACACAGGTCTCTGCTAAGCCGCAAGGCAATGTATAGGGGCTGATGCCTGGCCAGTGTCAGAACGTTAAGGGGAGGGGTCATCCCGTAGCAATACGGGGGCAGCTCTGAACTGAAGCGCTGATGAACGCCGGCGATAACTATAATCGTCCTAAGGTAGCGAAATACCTTGTCGTGTGAGTTACGACGCGCACGAATGGCATAACGACTTGAGAACTCTCTCAACGAGGGACTCGGCGAAATTGCAAGGGAGGTGAAGATGCCTCCTACCCGTGGTTAGACGAAAAGACCCCGTGAAGCTTTACTACAACTTGGTATTGGATTAAAAATTTCTATGTTCAGTGTAGGTGGGAGCGCCATAGCAATATGGTGCGCCGATGAGACACCACCCTTAGGTATTTTTAATTCTAACCACCCTTAGTTATCCTAGGGGAGGGACAGTATCTGGTGGGTAGTTTGACTGGGGCGGTGGCCTCCTAAAATGTAACGGAGGCGTTTACAAAGGTAAGCTTAGCTCCAATGGAAACGGAGCTGGACGTGTAATGGCACAAGCTTGCTTTACTGCAAGTCCTACAAGACGCGCAGTCCCGAAAGGGGAACATAGTGATCCGACGATCCAATATAGGATGGTCGAAGCTCAACGAATAAAAGCTACTCCGGGGATAACAGGCTGATCAGGTCCAAGAGTCCATATCGACGACCTGGTTTGGCACCTCGATGTCGGCTCATCGCATCCTGGGGGTGAAGAAGCTCCCAATGGTTTGGCTGTTCGCCAATTAAAGCGGTACGCGAGCTGGGTTCAGAACGTCGCGAGACAGTAGAAAAATTTAGCTTAAATTAGCTAATAACCGTGCTGTCTATAAATCTAGCTAAATGCTGGAAACTCTGTGCAGCAACTTATAAATAAATTTGGAGAAATTATTTATGAGACTGGTAAATCTCACACTACTTTTGGTATAATTAAAATGCTATGAGTAAAAATGTGTTGAGTGCAGACAATCAGCAGGAAAGACTTATCTCTTCAGTTAATCCTTGGTATATTACCGGGTTTGTAGAAGGAGAAGGCACTTTTCATGTAGCAATATATGAAGATAAATTAATGAAACAGGGGATTAAAATAATCCCGGAATTTCATGTTAATCAAAGCCAACTTCGTTCCATAACTTTGGAGGCAATAAAAAAATATTTTAATTGCGGTTATATCAAAGTTAATCATAGAACCAATCCTAAAGATGATACTTTAGTTTATGTGGTCAGAAATAATCAAGATTTGAGAGAAAAAATTATACCTTTCTTTGAAAAATATTCTTTGTTATCAAAGAAAAAAGAAAGTTTCAAAATTTTTTCTCAAATAGTTTGGATGATGTTTAAAAAAGAACATTTAAAAAACATAGGTATCCGAAAGATTATCAATTTGTCATATAAAATGAATGGTAATGGAAAATATAGGATGGTAAAGAAAGAAAAATTATTGAAGAAATAAGAATCCTCAGAGACTATATGCTAGAATTCTTTTTATAAAGAATAAGATATAGTCCGAACTCTAGTGAGAATTAGAGAGCAAATCAGAAATGTTTTTGCTTCCTTTTAAAAAAGGAAATAACAAATTGTCGGTCTCCTATCTACCACGGGCGCGGAAATTTGAGAAGGCTCATCCCTAGTACGAGAGGACCGGGATGAACAAACCTCTGGTTTATCGGTTGTGATACCAATTGCAGTGCCGAGTAGCCATGTTTGGTACGGATAACCGCTGAAAGCATATAAGCGGGAAGCCGTCTTCAAGATTAAATTTCATAGATCCCCACTAGACGAGTGGGTTGATAGGTTCCAGGTGTAAGGCCCGCAAGGGTTTAAGCCGAGGAATACTAATTGATCGTTCTCTTCTCTGTCTTTTTGCAGATTTTGATTGCGATTTTTACTTTTTAAGATTAAGACTTTTATCACCAATTTGGAAACACAACCCTCGGTGCTTTAAGCGGAGTGGTCACACCCGTTCTCATTCCGAACACGGAAGTTAAGCACTCTGGCGCTGATGATAGTTGGACCCAACCCGGTCCTGCAAAAGTAGGCAAGTGCCGGGGGTTGTGTTTCCAAAGCAAAATGCCCCGTTCAAAACGGAGCATTTTTTGTTTTTATATTGATTTTTGAGCTTAAATAAGACTGGGAAGAAGTTGCTGTTAAATTATTTTTTGTATAACTTCTTTTTGCAAAGCCAGATATTTTTTTATTTTTTCTTCCGGATAATTGGGAAAAACAGGTCCCAAGTAATCAAGAAATTTTTGTTTGACTTTAAAATTGTCAAAATCAAACATTTCCTCATCTAAAAATTTGTAGCGTCCCTTTCCGGCCATATCTTCCAACGGGATTTCTTTTACATTTATTTCATTTGCATTTTCATCTTCTCTTTTAAGACAAACAGCCGAATCAAATTGTTCTTTTTCAATCAATTCTACGGCGTGAGTGCCCAATTTAATTGATAAATTTTTATCTATTTCTATGGGGTCTAAGACTTCCAAATAATTGGCCGGGTGTAAATTTCTTATATCCATTTTTAATTCTTTTTTAAGAAAATCAGTAAAGGAAAAACCAATAAAAGCGCGGCGCATGGTGTTGTATTGATCAAATTGATTGTCTGTGGTGCCGGCGATAGCCTCATCAAACCTGGCGTATTGGGAGATAACTACAGTAGCATAGTTGCCGTTGGCGGTATAAGCCTTAGAAATAGCTTCAACAACCGCGCGGCAGTTGATTACTTTTTCCGGTGGTAAAATTATATCGGCCTTGCCAAAAGCAGAACTGGCCGCTATCCAGCCGCTTTTAAAACCGGGCACTTCAATTATAAACAGGCGGGAAAGGGTGTAGGCGGCGTGAATTTTAATGCGCCTGACATAATCGGCCAAAAACCAAGAAGCGGTGGGATAGCCCGGTGTCCAATAAGTTTCGGAAATGTCGTTATCTATGGTTTTGGGTATGGCCACAATGGGCAAATGTTTTTCCTTGGCTAAAAGAGAGGCGGCGGCGAGGGTGTCATCTCCGCCGATAACTATCACTCCGTCTATTTTATTTTTTTTTAAATTTTCGCTTACTTGTTCCAAGCCGTTGGGTACTTTTAAAGGATTGGTGCGGCTGGAACGCAAAAAATCTCCGCCAATATCTTTAATTGTTTCCGCGTTTAAAGAAGTAAAATCAATTATTTGGCCATTATCTAAAAGGGAAGCCCAGCCAAACAAACCTCCTAAAACTTTCCAGTTTTTCTTTTGCGCTTCGGTAATAACCCCATAGATAAGACTGTTGAAGACCGGGGATAGTCCACCGCCGGTTAAAATTAAAATAGTTTTTTGCATAGTTTAAAATAGTGTATAGTTTTTTGGTTCACCTGTCAATTTTGGCTAAAATAAGCCAAGAGGTTGACAAATTGGCCCTATGTGTTAGATTATTATAACAAACTTGTTTTAATATGCCTATCAGTAATCTTTTAATAGATTTTGATCATACTTTATTTAACACGGCCCAAATAAAATATGAGTGGGCCTCCACTATGGAAAAATGCGGTGTGCCCCAGCAAATTTTTTGGCGCACCTATCCTTTGGCGCGTTTTGGCGAAGGCGGTCGTGCTTCTTATAATCCTCGCAAACATGTTGAATTTTTAAAAGTTAATTTAAATTGTTCGGTGGAGGAGGCTCTAAATAAAATTAATGAAGTTGGTCAAAGAGCCGGCGAGTTTTTGTTTCCCGATGCCAAGAAATTTTTAAGCCGCATGCTTAGCCTTAACGTGCCAATGACCTTGATTTTGCATGGTGAAAAAGATTATCAGAAAGAAAAAGTGGAACACTGTGGTATTAGCGATTATTTTTCTCGTGTTCATTCTTCCGATAAAGATCGAGTGCAGATTGCCGAAGAATTAAAATTGGATCCCAGCCAAAAGATTTATTGGCTTTCACATAAATTGGAAGAGATGGTAAAAGTGAATAAAGTCTTTCCTTTTATTACCCCCATAATTAAAAGACGCAGTGATGTGCCCTTGGCTCATTATCGCGAAACCGGGTTTTTGAATTTTGAAAATTTTGATGAGATGCAAGACTATCTAACTATTATTCAAGCCACCAGCTACTAGTATGGTTGAAGAAATTTTTAAAGAGGTGGGTTTTGTAATTTTGGCCGCCGGCAAGGGGAAAAGGATGCAGAGTGACAAATTAAAAGTGATGCATTTTTTGAAGGGGCGGCCGCTTATAGATTACGTGGTAGGCACGGTGGAAAAATTAGGTTTGCCCCAGAAACCGGTAGTAGTGGTTTGCAATGAGGATCCATCTGTGCAGAATTTTTTGGGCGAAAGGGCCGATTATGTAGTTCAAAAAGAACGTTTGGGCACCGGACATGCTGTGGCAGCGGCGGAAGAAGTTTTGCGAGATCAGGCTAAGCATATTGTGGTTTTGTATGGCGATATGCCTTTTATCAAAACTGAATCAATAGAAAAATTATTGAAAAAACACTTGGAAAGAGGCAATAAGTTAACTTTAATGACCGCTACGGTGGAAGATTTTAATGATTGGCGGTTAAATTTGTTTGATTATGGCAGAATTATTCGCGGCGGGGAAGAAAATCACATTATCAAAATTGTTGAAAAAAAAGATGCCGGTCCAGAAGAATTGCAGATTAAAGAATTAAACCCGGCAGTTTTTTGTTTTGAGGCGAGCTGGCTCTGGGAAAAATTACGTTTGCTAAAAAACAATAATGCCCAAGAAGAATATTATTTAACCGATTTGGTGGGGCTGGCTTTTTTGGAAGGGCAAAAATTATCTTCAGTGGATATTGACCCGCGCGAGGCCGTGGGGATAAATACCAAGGAACATTTGGAAACGGCGGAGAAGATATAAGCGCCATAACAGCACTTGTGCATTGCGTCGCTCGCCCCAGATGCAAACAAGCTTGCACCTGGGGGGCTCGTTAGCAAATATAAAATTTTATGACCAATAAAAAATTAGCTACGGGTTTTGAGGCAGTAACAGAGGCTTGTTTTGATGCCGGAGCTAAAATGATGTTTGGTTATCCCATTACGCCGGTGACCGAGGTTTTTACCACCTGGATTAAAAAAGGCGGCGAATATTTGCAAACCGAAGATGAAATTGCGGCGGGTTTTGGAGTTTGCGGAGGTTTAATTGCCGGGCAAAAAGCCTTTACGGCCACTTCTGGACCGGGTCATATTTTGATGCAAGACGCCTTAAGCATGGCCGAGGGTATGCGCCTTCCCTTTGTGGCTATTATCGGCCAGCGCGGCGGTCCATCCTCTGGAACAGTGATTTACTCTCAACAGGAAGTGACTTTAGCTTGTTTTGGCGGCAACGGCGAGGGTTTGCGTTTGGTTTATTCCCCCGCTACCATTGAAGAATTGTATTCCCTTACTCGTGAAGCTTTTAATGCGGCTTGGAAATATCAATACCCAACTATTGTTTTAACCGATGGCTATTTATTAAAAAGCCGCGGAGTTTTGGCAATAGACAAGAAAATGGAAAATGTGGAAAGTTATCCTTTGGTAAAAGAAGGAGAAAAAAAACATTGGCGCAATATTTATACTTTTGAGGAAGAATTAAATGAAGAGGTGTTGAGAAGCAAGGCCGATTTTGAAAAAAATAAAAATGAAGTAGTACGTTGGGAAAATTATCAAACAGAAGAAACGGAAATTTTAATTGTGGCGCACGGTATTGTAGGCGCGGCCGCTAAAGAGGCAATAGATGAATTAAGAAAAAACGGTCTGAAGGTTGGCCTATTTAGGCCAATTACTTTGCGTCCCTTTGCTAATAAAGAGTTTGATAAAATAGCCGGGCGGGTGAAAAAAATAGTGATTGTGGAATCTAGTTTGGGACAGCTGGCGCAAATTGTGCGAGCCGAAATGGCGCCGGAAATTTCCACGCCGGTGGAGTATTTGCAATATCCGGCTTTAGGAATTGAGGCAGAAAAAATTGTAGAGTATTTTAAATAATTTTTATCTTATTCTAAGGGAGCTTGAGCGACCGAAGAATTTGTGTTTAGAACCCCTTTGTTATGACTCAAGAAAATCCGGCCAAATTTTGTCCCGGTTGCGGATATCCGGTGATTCTAATGATTTTGAATCAGGCTTTGGTTGCCAAAAATTTACAAGACAAAGCAGTTTTGGGTTTAGACATTGGTTGCTCTCTTTTGGGTTGGAATTACTTGCCGATCAATACTTTTCAGACGCATCATGGCCGTGTTGTGCCCACCATGCTTGGGTATAAACGCGCTAAAAAAGATTCAGTGAGTCTGGCGGTGGTTGGTGATGGCGGGGCTTATGCCATTGGCTGGCAAAGTTTGTTTTACGCCGCTAGGCGCGATGAAGCGGTCACTGTGATTGTGGTGAATAATACGGTCTATGCTATGACTGGCGGACAAACCGCCCCCACCACTGTTTGCGGGCAAAAAACCGATACCCATCCTTTGGGTTCTTGTGAAGAGCCTTTCTATGGTCCGGAAATTTTAAAAAATATTATTAAATCCGGAGCTTATCTGGCCAGAACCGCCGCCAATGATTCCCAAGGTATTTTTGCGGCTCTGGCCAAGGCTTTGGCCGCGCAACAAGCCGGACATTTTTCTTTGGTGGAAATTTTGTCTTTTTGTCCCACTAATTGGAAAACTACAGGCAAGGCCACTTTTGATTATTTGGAAAATTTGAAGAAGATTTATAAACTGGGTGAGTTTTAATTTATTATGCTTTTAAAAATTCTGCTGGCCGGCGATGGTGGGCAAGGCATACAAACTATAGCTGATATTATTGTTAAAGCCTCTTTTAATCAAGATTGGCAGGTTAGTTTTATTCCCAATTACGGTTTGGAACAGCGTGGCGGGGTTTCCCTGGGCTATATTCAAATTAGTGATAAAAAAATTGCTTACCCTAAATTTTCCTTTGCCGATATAATGGTAGTTTTGTCAGAACAAGCCAGAGAAAGGATTCAAAAATATCAAAATTCCCAAACCCAAATAGGGGATTATAAAAATTTTGATGGATTGTTGAAGGAGAAAAATTTGGCAGAAAAAAGTTTAAACATTTTCGCCTTAGGTTGGCTGGCTAGGCGACTTCAAGAAAAGAAAATTTTAGAAATTGAGGAAGTTGGAAGATTATTAAAAGAAAAATTAGGCCTGAAGGCTAATTGGGAGGAAAACAAGAAGGCGTTTGAGGTGGGAGTTAATTATGTTTTATAATTTTGTTTTTTATGTGCGGCATTATCGGTTACATTGTTAAAGAAGGGGGAGCTAAAAATTTAGCTCCTATTTTAGTTAATGGTCTTAGGCGTTTAGAATATCGCGGCTACGATAGCGCCGGTTTGGCTGTAGTTGATTCAACCAGTGCGGCTCTTATAGAAAAATCGGTGGGTAAAATTGATGCTTTGACGGAGAAACTAAAAAGCCGGGAATTTATTGGTACATTGGGTATTGCCCATACACGCTGGGCCACGCATGGTGGCGTGACAGAAAATAATACGCATCCGCATAGCGATTGCACAGGTCGGATTATTTTGGTGCATAATGGCATTATAGAAAATTACCGCGACCTGAGGGAGAATTTTTTAAAAGATCATAGATTTATTTCCGAAACTGATACCGAAGTTTTGGCCCATTTGATAGAACATTTTTATAACCAATCAGAAAAAAAAGATTTACGCGCTTCTTTAATTAAGGCTTTGCAAATGGTGGTAGGCACTTACGGAATAGCCGTAGTTTCTTTGGATGAACCCAATAAAATTTTTTGCGCGCGCCAAGGCAGCCCTTTGGTTTTGGGTGTAGCGGATGAAGCTTATGTAATTGCTTCGGATGCCTCGCCGCTTCTTTCCTACACCAAAAAAGTCATTTATTTAGAAGATGGCGAGATTTTGGAATTAACTCCGGAGGGTTTTCAGATTTTTAATTTGAAAGATGAAAAAATTGAACGCACGCCCGAACAGATTGAATGGAACGAGGAGCAGGCGCAAAAAGGCGGCTTTGCTCATTTTATGCTTAAAGAAATTTTTGATCAGCCCAATACTTTTAAAGATGCTTTGGCCGGTCGCCTGGTGCCAAATGATGGCGTGGCTCATTTGGGCGGCATGCGTTTTACTGACGAAGAATTTCGACAGATTAAAAAAATCAAAATTATTGCTTGCGGCAGTGCTTATCACGCGGGACTAATTGGTAAATATGTTTTAGAACATGTTGCTTGGATTCCTACTGATGTAGAAGTGGCTTCGGAATTTAGATATCGCGACCCGGTAGTAGAAGACAATACTTTAACCATTTGCGTGAGCCAATCCGGTGAGACTGCCGATACAGTAGCGGCTTTAAGAGAAGCGCAGCGCAAAGGCTCCCAAGTGATGGGCTTGGTAAACGTGGTTGGCTCCACGATTGCCAGGGAAGCCGGCCGCGGCGTCTATATTCACGCCGGTCCGGAATTATCTGTGGCTTCCACCAAGGCCTTTACCAATCAGATAGCTATTTTAATGGTCTTGGCTTTGCAACTGGGGCGCTTAACTCATTTGCCCTTGGCTACAGGCAAGCTTATTATTAAAAATATTTTGGAAGTGCCGGAAAAAATGCAAGCAATTTTGCAACAAAATGATTTAATCAAATCCCTTGCCGAGAAATACAAAAATTTTGAAGATTTTTATTTTATTGCCCGCGGCATAAATTACCCCATTGCTTTGGAAGGGGCTTTAAAATTAAAGGAAATTTCTTATGTGCACGCCGAAGGTTTGCCGGCCGGTGAATTAAAACACGGTTCCATTGCTTTAATAGATGATAATTGTCCGGTGGTGGCCATTGCTACGCGTGATAGTTTGTATGAAAAAATGATTAGTAATATAGAGGAAATAAAAGCACGGCGCGGTAAGTTGATTTTGATTGCTACCGAGGGCGACGAAGAAATTAAAAAATTAGCAGAAGATATTATTTACGTTCCCAAATCCAGCGAGATGCTTTCGCCTCTTTTAACAGTTTTGCCTTTGCAGCTTTTTGCCTATCATATGGCGGTCTCCCGTGGCAAAGACGTAGATCGCCCGCGCAATTTGGCTAAAAGTGTGACAGTGGAGTAGAATAAATCATATGCTTAAAATTGTCACCATTGGCGGCGGCAATGGACAGTCGGTCACCTTGCGCGCCTTAAAAAAATTTTTGCCTCATATACAAATAACCTCGGTGGTTTCCGTCACAGACTCGGGTGGTTCTTCCGGTCGTCTGCGCGAGAAATTCAATATCTTGCCCGTGGGTGATATTCTGCGGGTTATTTTGGCTCTCTCTTCTTATCCCTATTTGGATTTGCGTCATATTTTTTACAAAAATCGTTTTTCCCAAGGAGAATTGCAAGACCACAACGCCGGCAATTTGCTTTTAACTTTTTTGTATCAGCAAAGCGGCAGTTGGTTAAAGGCCATAGAAGGATTTTCGGAAATTTTAAAAATTGAAGGACGGGTTTTGCCGGTCACTTTAGATTTGGTCAATCTTTGCGCCGAGTTGGAAAACGGAGAAATTATTACTGGTGAAAACAACATTGACATACCTGCTTTTAATTGCAAAATTAAAAAAGAAAAATTATGGCTGGAACCAGCAGCTGCAATTACTCCGGAAGCTAATGAAGCAATTTTGCAAGCTGATTATGTTTTTTTGGGATCGGGCGATTTGTATACCAGCATTATTCCCGGTTTATTGGTGGGAGGAATTCAAGAAGCGCTTTTTAAATCTTCTGCTAAAATAGTTTTCATTCCTAATGTGGCTAATCGGGAAACCGGGGAAACTTGTGGATTCAGAGTTTCCGATTACATTGGAGAAATTCATAAATATTTATCGCGGCCGGTTGATTTTATTATCGCCCATGACGCCAAGATTAAATCCAACGCGGAGCATTTTGCCGCTAAAAATTGGGAACCGGTGGAAGTGGATGCGGGAGAATGGCAAAAAAAATATCCGGTGATTTTTGCCGATTTGTACGCCCCCAATGAGGCTGGTATGGATTGGGAAAAATTGGTTAAACCAATAGGCGAAATTTTAGGGTTTTAATTTTTATACCCAAAGAATTTACCAAAATTTTTGCTCAGTTGTCTGATGAACAAAAAAATTCTTTGAGCCACCGCGGAATGGCTTTTAGAAAGTTAAAAGAATTTTTGGAAAAGCCGGTTGACAAAAAGCATAAAAATTGATAGGTTAAAAGCATCGTTAAGGCGATGTTTTTTAAAACTTTTTTGGGAGCGGATCATGCACATGCCGGCGGAAACCTGGTGGAGATGGTTAGCGAGGCAGAGGGAAAGATCACAAATGGTGGTTTTGCCTAATACGCGCCTGGATTCTTTAGGCGGAGGTTGGGGCTTTGATGGCACCACTTTTGCTCGTGCTGATGGCAAGTTTTTTGGCTTAGAAGGAGTAGAAGTGCGGACCGCTGGCCGTGAAGTGCCAGGCTGGGGACAACCCCTGCTCAAAGAGTACGGAGTGGATGGCAGTGAAGACGGCGTGGTGGTCGTGCCGGTGGAAGTAAATTCTTTTGGTCATGTTCAACGGGTTTTGCTCGCCGCGCGCATAGAACCGGGCAATCCGGCTACTTATAACGCGCCCGGAGTGCACGCGCCGGATTCCAAGAAACATGTGCTTATTGGCACACCATTGCAGACTTCCGTTGCCAATCTTTCTCAAGCACACGGTGGCAAGTTGCCGCCTCGGGCGGAGTTAGTAACTATGCACGCCAACAAGTACAGCAACAACCCTCTTATTCGTTGGGTGACACAACCCCAAGATGGTGGCCGCTATTTTGGCAAGAGTGTCCGTTTGGGCAGGCTTATTGTTAAGGAAGGGGACCTAAATCCTCTTCTTCCGCAGGAGCGCTGGTTTTATCCCAGCGAAATAAACTCGGCTTTTGCCAAAGGCGAACTCAGTAACTACTTGGTGCAATCACTTTTGCTCTTTGCTCGCTTCTAATTTATTTGTTTTTAATCCCTCGTCATTAACTTGGCGAGGGTTTGTTTTTTAAGCGCCATTTTGATAGACTGACTTTATAAATCAATATCATTATATGACTGAAAAATTTAAAAGTTTTCAACTAAAAGAAATTGTCACTCCCAACTTTAAAATGCACCCCTTAGAGTTAAAAAATTATCTTGATTTTGAAGTGAAGCGCGTTTATTATTTAACTGATCCAACTGACAAAACCGGCGCCCATTGTCATAAAGTGGAAAAGGAATTTTTTATTCTACTCCAAGGCACAGCCACCGCAATCATTGATAAGGGTAATGGTTTGGAAGAGATAAAAATGGCTGGACCTTTGTCCGCTGTGTATGTTTCATCTTTGGTTTGGCATCATTTTAAAGATTTTTCCTCTGATGCTATTCTGCTTGCGCTTTCTTCCACTAATTATAATCCGGACAGAAGCGACTATGTGGAGGATTATCAAGAATTTTTAAGTTTAGTTGGAACTAAATAATTTTTATGTTGATTGCTGATCTTCACATTCATTCCCGTTATTCGCGCGCTTGCTCGCCGGAATTAACTTTGGAAAATATTGCCAAATGGTGCCGCATTAAAGGCCTTAATTTAATAGCGACCGGTGATTTTACGCACCCTGTTTGGTTTAAAGATATTCAAGAAAAATTAGAAGAGATTGGCAATGGCTTTTTAAAATTGCGCACTGGTGATAACGGAGTGAGATTTATTTTAGGCACAGAAGTTTCGGCCATTTATTCACAAGGTGGTAAAACGCGGCGTGTGCATTTGTGTTTGTTTTTTCCAAAAATTATTGATGTAGAAAAATTTAATGCCGAACTTACAGGCCGCGGCAAGAATTTAAAATCCGACGGTAGGCCGATTTTAGGCCTGTCTGCTAAAGAAATTTTAAAAATTATTAAAGAAATTGATGGGCGCGCGGTAATGATTCCGGCGCACGCTTGGACGCCGTGGTTTTCCGTGTTTGGTTCTAAATCCGGTTTTGATTCTTTGGAGGAATGTTTTGAAGAACTCACGCCGGAAATTTTTGCCATTGAAACAGGGCTCTCCAGTGATCCCGCTATGAATTGGCGTCTTTCTGCTTTGGATAAAATTACTTTGATTTCTAATTCTGATGCGCACAGTTTGCCCAATTTGGGTCGTGAAGCCAATGTGTTTGATTTGGATATTGCTAAAACCAGCTATGACGAATTTTTTAGCATTATCAAAGAAAAAAAATCTCCTCAAGAGGGCGGAAAGTTTTTGCAAACCATTGAGTTTTATCCGGAAGAAGGAATGTACCATTATGATGGGCACCGCTCTTGCGGAGTTAGTTTAACCCCTAAGGAGTCGGTGAAAAATAAAAATTTGTGTCCGGTTTGTCGGCGGCCGCTGACAATTGGCGTTTTAAATAGGGTGGAAGAATTGGCGGACAGAGAAGAAGGTTTTGTGCCGGAAAACGCTGTGCCGTATGTAAGTTTAGTGGAACTTGATAAAATTATTGGCGAGGCATTGGGGATAAAATCACGCACCAGCCGCGCTGTGCAGGCGGAATTTGGTAATTTGATTATCAAGGGTGGGGACGAATTGAATGTTTTGTTGAACTTATCTTATGAAGAACTTGCCAAAATAACTTTGCCGGAAATTGTGGAGGGTATTAGGCGCGTACGAGAAAAAAAATTGAAAATCAAACCGGGATTTGATGGAGAATATGGGGAGGTGACAATTTTTAGTCCCGAGGAGAAAAAAGAAAGGCAGAAGAAGTTGTTTTAGTAGGTGATTTTTGAGTTTGATTTTTGCTAAAAAGTCAAGTTACGACCCGCCGCAGATGAGAAGGCAGATGTACTAAAATTTCGTAAGGAATAGTTCCACAGATTTTGGCTATATTTTCTAGAGAATTAGGGTCGGCTGTTTTATCGCTGATAATATTTACACTCATACCTACGATAGCCTCTTTAATCTCACTAATATCACAAGTGGAAATGTTCATACTAATTTTTCCCACCAGAGGCGAGGGTTTTCCATTGATTAAAAAAAATCCCTGATTGGCCAAGCGGCGATCTACTCCTTCAAAATAGCCAACCGGCACCGTGGCGATTTTAGTTTGTTTTTGGGCCACAAAAGTTCCGTTGTATCCTACTGTTTCACCGCGTTCAATCATTCTAACTTCATTAATGATGGATTTCATTTTTAAAATCGGATGTAAATTGATGGGCAGATTTCCTGGGTTGATTCCGTAAAGCGCTAAACCGCTACGGCCTACATTGGCAACAATATTTTGAGAAAAAGCCAAACCAGCAGAATTAGTTAAATGATAATATTTGATGGTGGGAAAAATTTCTTGCATTTTTTTGGCCAGCTCATTCCAATTAGTGATTTGTTTTTTGGTTATTTCCGAATTGGAATTTTCCGCATCAGAGAGGTGCGATAAAACGCCGCTAATTTTTAGAGTAGTATTTTTTTGAAGGATTTCCAAAACTTCAATCAGAAAATTATAGGGAATGCCTTGGCGATGCATGCCTGTATCAAATTTAATCTGAATAGTTTGTTTAATTTTTTTGTCCACTAAAATTTTTAATTGCTCCAAAGATCCCACGACAAATTGCAAATTTTTTAATTTGTTTTTAACTATTAGTGTTGTAGGAGTGTAGCCCAAAATTAAAAGTGGTTTGTTTAAGCTGTGATGTTTTAACTGTTCTGCTTCAAAATAAGAATCAATACAAAAAAAAGGCAGATGATCTTCCTTTTTTAAAATGTCAGCAATTAAATTGCTGCCGTGTCCGTAAGCATTGCTTTTTAAAACCGGAGCTAATTGCCAATGCGGAGCTAATTTTTGCAAGTTGTGTAAATTGTTAAGCAGGGCATCCCGGCTAATTTCTATGGTGATTAGAGTTTCGCGCTGGTTTTGGAATTTCCTCATTTGCCGTATTTTGGCTACAAGTTGGTGCAACATAAAGTTATTTTGGTGCCGGAGGAGGGACTTGAACCCTCATGCCCTTGCGGGCGTCAGCTCCTAAAGCTGGTGCGTCTGCCATTTCGCCACTCCGGCAATTGTTCTTATTCTACCAAAAAATACCAATTTGACAAGACGTTGTCTTATTTTTATAATAAGAAAAAATAATTTATAAAATTTATGACAAGGGGGAAAATTTGTTTTTTAATAACCAGCGTTTTTTTAATCGGTGGTTTTTTTATTTTTGCCTCACGAATTTGGGCGGCCGAAAGCGACTTGCAGATTACAGAGATAATGTGTGACCCCAGCGGTTCGGATACCAAAAATGAGTGGGTGGAAATTAAAAATTCCGGCGCCTCACCTTTAGAAATTGTGGGCGGCTCAAGCGCCATCGCTTGGCGTTTGTTTGACGGGTCTAATCATACTTTTTCCACCAGCACTATTTTGGAAGCAGGAGAATATTGTGCCGTGGTACAAGATGAAGCCACTTTTGCCTCTAATTATCCAAATTATTGGGGAAAAATTTTAAAATCTTCTTTTAGTTTAAGCAATGCCTCTGGCACTGTGGCCTTGAGAGTTGGTTCAGATGGGCCATTGTGGTCAGAGGTGAATTATTCTAACAGTTGGGGTGCTTCCGGAAATAGCAAAACTCTGGAGAAAAAAGACGAAACCGGTTTTGGCACAGCAGATAATTGGCAGGAAAGTTATGTGGTGGGTGGTACTCCTGGCGCAGTAAAAAGTGAAGCCCTGATCACGCCACCAGCACCGCTAGAAAGTATTTCCACTTCCACCGGATCAAATTATCACATTAAAATCAATGAGATTTATCCTGTCACCGCCACTTCTGCGGAAAAAGAATGGGTGGAGTTTTTTAACCCTGCTACTTCTACTGCCAATTTGGCTGGTTGGACTTTGCAAGATAATTCTTCTACTACTACTTTGGGGGGTGAAATTATTTCCGGTGGATTTTTAGTTTTAGAATTTTCTAGTCGTTTTAATAATAGTGGTGATATTGTGATTTTAAAAAATAGTGTTGGAGAAATTATTGACCAAATATCTTATGGAAATTTTGATGATGATAATTTAATGGACAATGCCCCTGCGCCATCGATCGGTGAATCCTTGGCGCGTTCAAGTGATGGCAGTGATACTGATTTTGATAAATCAGATTTTGCTCTTACTTTGACGCCAACTAAAAGCCAATCCAATGTTATTACTCTACTTCCAGAACAAATGGAAAATTCGTCCTCAGCGGCCAGTTCCGGTGGCAGTGCCAATCTACTTGCTGCTTCTTACGGAAAAATTTTCATCAATGAATTTGTTGCTGATCCCAATAGCGGCGAAAAAGAATGGCTGGAGTTGTACAACAATTCCGCCGAAGAGATCAATTTAAATAATTGGCGGCTGGAGGAGGGTTCGGAGGAACAAACTTTTTTACAAGGCACAATTAAACCACACGGTTATTTCGTGGTTTATAGCCCCAAGGGAAATTTAAATAATTCCGGCGATGTGATTTTTTTGTATGATGCTTTTGGCCGCCTGGTGGATAGAGTTGCTTATGGTAATTGGAACGACGGCAACATCTCCGACAATGCCTCGGCGCCTTACGATAGCAAAAGTGCGGGAAGAAAAAATTTTGAGTCTGGCGTCAATAAAGAAAGTTGGGCGGTTTGCGCTACTCCTACATTGGGAAATTTCAATGTTTTTTTAGCGGAAGATTATTCTGCTGATAATTCTAGCGTAAATAATAATACCCCGCCCATTTCTAGCTGTATCATCATCAACGAAATTTTTCCCAATCCCAAAGGATCAGATCAAGAAGGGGAGTTTATAGAATTAAAAAATATTGGCACGGAGAAAATAAATCTGCAAAATTTTTATCTTCTCAATTCCAGCCGGCGTAAATACAAATTTGCTTCCTCCACTTTTATTGGGCTAGGGGAATTTTTAGTGGTTAAAAGAAAAGAGAGCAACTTAATTTTAAAAAATAATGCGGAAAATTTAGAACTTTACGATTCGGACAATCGTTTGTTAGATAGGGCAACATTTGAAGATACCGCTTTGGATGGTGTTTCTTGGGCTAGAGCTGGGACTACAAGTTCTCTTTGGGATTGGACAGTGGCCGTGACGCCGGGCCGAGAAAACATAATGGTTCCACCCAACTCTTTGCCTTTGGTGGCGGTTTCTTTACCCAGTGTTGTTTTAACCGGCGAGGAAATTGTTTTTGACGCTTCGGATTCTTTTGACCCGGATAATAATCCGCTTGGCTTTTTTTGGGATTTTGGCGACGGGACAAATGGGGAAGGAGAAATTGTTAATCATATTTATCAAACAAAAGGAAATAAAAAGATTTCTTTAGTGGTTAAAGATAATCAAGGCGGCGAAGTTAAACAAGCGCTTAAAATTTATGTGGAAACCGATGAAGAAGAAAATATAGCCGTGGTTTCTTCTAAAAATTCTGTTAATTCCGCGGCTAAAAAAATAAAAAGTTTAGTTGTTGCTTCTTTAGATAAAATTTCTGCCTTGGCACCTTTAACTATGGTAAAAACCAAAGGTGTGGTAAAGGTTCCGCCGGGAAATTTTAGTACCCAAATGTTTTTTATTGTAGATCCTTTAAGCGGCGCGGGCTTACCTGTGTATATGAACAGCAGAGATTTTCCCCCAATTAAAATTGGCGATGAGGTAGAAGTGACTGGTGAATTGGGAACATATTTAGGCACTGTCCGCGTAAAAATTAAAGAAAAAAAGGATATTGATATTTTATCTATTGATAATTTAAAAGAACCATTGGCAGTAAACACCGGAGACATTGATGATGATAAATTTTTTTCTTTGGTGCAAATGGAAGGTGAAGTTTTAGAAACGGGTAGCGGTTATTTTTATTTGGGCGATGAGATGGGGGAAATTCAAGTGCAATTAAAAAGTAGAACCGGACTAAAAGGCAAAGTGGCTAGCGTGGGGGACAAAGTAAAAGTGACAGGAATTATTGGTAAAAGCAAAGATACCTGGGTTCTTTGGCCCCGTGGAGCAGAAGATGTCAACATTTTAGATGTAGGCAAGCCAATAGACAATGGGACTACTGCTGATGTGACGGAAAAATATTTAACCGCTACGGCTGGTGGAGTGACTAGTTTGTTGCTGGCTTTATTGGCCAAGGGTCGCGGGGCCATAGCTAAGGCAATAGCTTTTGGTTTTATTGGTAAAATAGCTTTTTGGAAAAAAAGAGATAAAGTTTAAAATTTGGTATAATATAAAAGATTCTTCTTTTAATATTATTTTAAGGCTATTACTCCCAAGATTTTTTTATGTCCAAGCCTAAAATTTCACGCAATGTTTTAATTGTAGCTTTTGTGGCCCTTTTTTCCGGGTTAGGTCAAGATTTGATTACGCCTGTTCTGCCCGCCTATCTTTTGACTTTGGGAATTGGCCATGCCGGTGTGGGTGTAATAGATGGTTTGCTTCAAGGTTTTACCAGTTTGTTTAGATTTGTTTCCGGAATTTTATCCGACAGATTTCGCAATCGCAAATTTTTCATTTTTTTAGGTTATACTTTTTCGTCCGTGGCCAGGCCAATTTTAGCTTTGACTAATTCTTTTGCCGGCATAGCCATTTTGCGTTCGGTTGATGGGGTCGGCAAAGGTATGAAGGACTCGCCTCGCGACGCCTTGGTGGCCGATTCTGCGGCCGTTGAATATCGGGGCAGGGCTTTTGGTTTTCATCGCTTGGTAGATACGGCCGGTTCAGTTTTAGGTCCGCTTTTAGCGGCGGCAATCTTGTTTGCTCTCACGCCTTCTTTACATTCTTATCGTTTAATTTTTGCTTTGGCCGTTATTCCCGGTCTGATCGCTTTGTCTTTAATTTTTTTTGGTATTAAAGAACCGGAAAATAAGATGGCCACGGTGGTGAAAACAAACCAGTCTTTTCCCTGGCAGTTTTGGGTGTTTGTGTTAGGTATGACTTTGGCTATGCTTACCAAAATTAATGATTCTCTGTTTTTGATTAGGGCGCAGGATCTGGGCATTACAGCGCGGTGGATTCCCGTGCTCTTTGCCGGTTTCACTTTGATTTACGCCGTTCTTTCTTATCCGGTTGGAATTTTAAGTGATCGGTTTGGTAAAATGCCTTTTATAATGTTGGGCTGGCTGGTGTTATCCTTAGTGGAATTGGGGTTTATCTTTGATTCAACCATCGGTGTAGCTTTGATCCTTTTTGCTTTCTATGGTTTATTTTATGCCTTAACAGAAGGTTCTGCTCGCGCCATTATAGCTGATTTAGTCACGGTCGAAGCGCGAGGTAGCGCTTATGCCATTTTTAATACTTTTGTAGGGTTGGCCGTAATTGCGGGCGGATTTTTTCTTGGTAAAATTTGGGATAATGCTTCCCCGGCCTATGCTTTTGCTTTTTCTTCTGCAGGTTCTTTAGTGGGTTTTTTGATTTTGCTGTTTTTGCTGTGGGAGGGGATGAGGAAGAAAGCCGCTGGCATAGCCCCTTGACCTCCGTTTAGAATAAGAGTATATTGTAGGAGTAATATTTTGCGGATATATGTTCCATATATCCGCTCATTCGGAGAAAATGAATAAAAAAATTTATTCATTTTGCCCCTCATTTCGTGGGTATACTTTCGTATACCCACTCGTTCGGAAAAGATGTCCAAGCAAGCTTGGCCGCCTTATTCCTCACTTCGCGGGTATAGTATAGCGGCTATTATGCGTCCTTGCCAAGGACGAGATACGGGTCCGACTCCCGTTACCCGCTCCAAGAAAAAAGCACTATTGAAAAATAGCGTTTTTTTCTTTTATTAAGATCCGTTTAACTCATGCCTCATTTGGCTCACTTTATATTACAGTACAGGGATTTGACAAAAGATAAAAAAACCTTTATAATTTAGTTTAAGTTAATGACGCGGGATAGAGCAATTGGTAGCTCGTCGGGCCCATAACCCGAAGGTTCCCGGTTCGAGTCCGGGTCCCGCAACCAAAAAAACCTCTGCATTGTGCAGGGGATTTTTTGTTTTTCCAAATTGGATTGGTATAATAAAAGTGCCTTTATTATTTTTTTATCAGCGAATTTTATAATTTCGCTCAAGAAACTATGAAATTTTTTACCAAACTTATTTTATTATTAGTGGGTATTACCATCGTACCTCTCATTGTTATCACCGCGTTATTTTATTGGCAAATGCGTGACACCATCTCCAATCAAGTTAATGGACAATTAATTTCTTTAGCCAATTCCAAAAAACAAGAAATAAATGAGGTTTTAAATTCTTACTTTAACATTTTAAAATTAACCAGTTCCCGCACCAGTTTAAAAACTAATCTCCAAGATTATTCTAAAAATAAAGATCAGCAAAATTTGAACAAAATTTACGAAATTATTAGAGATGCTTCTTTGGTCGTTTCTGAAATTCAATCAATCTCTGTCTTTGACAAAGAAAATAGGTTAGTTGTCTCTACCGATTCTGAGATAGAGAAGAACAAGGCTCTGTGGCCTCTGCTTCAAAGTCCGCAAG
Organism: Candidatus Magasanikbacteria bacterium RIFOXYB2_FULL_38_10; assembly: GCA_001783145.1. Taxonomy (NCBI): domain Bacteria; phylum Candidatus Magasanikiibacteriota; species Candidatus Magasanikbacteria bacterium RIFOXYB2_FULL_38_10. The sequence goes on along the minus strand of MFQT01000016.1, from coordinate 61,524 downwards.
AAAAAGAAAAATACCAGGGTATTTTTAAAGATGTAGATAATATTCCTCGTTTTCTTTTTACTGCGCCTTTGATTTTAGATAATCAAAATATTGGTTTTATTGCCGTTATAAATTTTTTTGATCCAGTGCTTAAAATCACCAGTGATTTTATTGGCTTAGGAGAAACCGGCGAAATGCTGATAGCCCAAAAAAATAAAGAGGGTGATGCGCTTTTTGTTACCCCTACGCGTTTTGATCCTAATGCTTCTTTAACTCGTATTGTCACGAAAGATAAAATTAATGTCCCCATCGTACCGGCAACTAACGGACACGAGACTCTGTTGGTTGAAAATAATATTGTTGACTATAAAGGAACTCCTGTAATAGCGGCTACCAGATATGCGCTTAGAGCAGATTGGGGTTTGGTGGTAAAAATTAATAGAGATGAGGCTTATCAACCGCTCAAGCAACTTTTTAATTATTTTTTAATTATTTTTATTATTACCGAAATTTCGGTTTTAATAATTTCTTTGTTATTTTCTCGTTGGTTGATCAATCCTCTTTTGTATTTATCGCGCGTAGCCCAAAAATTATCACAGAGCGATTTTGATGAAGTGATTTTTGTTGCTAGCCGCTATAATAGAAAAGATGAAATGGGTTTTTTGATTAAAGTTTTTAATGAGATGGTAGTTAAATTAAAAGAATCATATGAAAATTTGGAGCAAAAAGTAGAAGATAGGACAAAAGATTTGAAAAGAACCAGGGAAAATTTGGAACAAGAGTTAGAGGAAGTGGAAAGACTTAATAAAATTTTATCAGGTAGGGAGTTAAAAATGATTGAATTGAAAAAGAAAATAGAAGAGTTAGAAGGTAAAAAGATTAATCTGTAAATTGGGAATTGGCTTACGGTAAGATGGGTGTGGGTGCAATGGCGGAGATTGGCACGATTGGACAGCTTTTAATAACTTTTTTGTTTGAACTTATTACATTTATAATCCTGCTAGGTGATCTGGCAGGGTTTTCTTGCTTTTGGCGGTTTTTTTTGTTAAATTTAAGTGGTTGGTGGGGTGGCAGAGTGGTCGAATGCGGCGGTCTCGAACACCGCTATACTCGCAAGAGTATCGTGAGTTCGAATCTCACCCCCACCGCCAATTTTCACTTTTTGTTTTTGTTAAGGGGAATTTGTCCAGTTTATAGGTTTTCTTAGTAAATATATAAAGAAATGCTAGATTTTATAGGTTTTATGCTGTAATCTATAAAAACTCCCTTGACTTTTATAGGTTTTTGTGGTATTATATTTTTATATGATAAATGGGCAAAACGTACGAATAGGAAAGGCGGCAAAAATACTTGGTGTTTCGGTGCAAACTCTACGCAACTGGGAAAAATCCGGCAAACTTCGTGCTGGACGAAGTGAAGGTAAACAACGTTTTTACGCGCTGCGAGATCTTAACAACTTTACTCTTGATCTTAAAATATTAGGACTAGCATGGGCCACAAGCGCAATCCCACCAGAACTACCAAGTGAATATTATTGCGAACGGGCAGACCGTTTCACAAATCGAGTGACCAGGATGGGTGCTGAGCTCCAAAAAGCCGGAAATGTGTCGGAAAATATGGCTTCGCTTCTCACTCTTGTTGCGGGAGAAATCGGCGATAATTCTTTTGCACATAATGTTGGCAACTGGCCTGATGTTCCAGGTTTATTTTTTGGGTATAATATCGATAAGCGTATTATAGTTCTTGCGGACCGAGGGCGCGGTGTCAAAACAACGCTTCAACAAATCAGACCAAATCTCGCAACTGATATTGAAGCGCTTAAAGTGGCTTTTACAGAAATTGTTTCGGGGAGAAATCCAGAGAAACGCGGCAACGGGCTCAAGGTTGTTCGTAGTGTGGCAGAATCAAATGAAATCGGCCTTTTATTTCGTTCGGGAATTGGTCTAGTTAATATCCCTCTGCATCCAGGATTGATGCAAATTATGATGACTGATGGAAATATCCGCGGAACATATGCTGTTATACAATTTTAAAATATAATAAATATGCAAATGATCCAACTCAAAAAATTTGGCACTGTGCTTATTTCTCGCCCGGCAGGTTTGGAGGCCTTTAATGCAATTCGTCCACAACTTAATCCTGATGTGTCTGTCCAAATTGATTTTGACCAAGTACTCACAGTAACACCATCTTGGCTCGATGAATTCTTAATGCAACTTACCGATTATAACGGAGGAAAGGTAGAATTGTTGCCTACTAAAAATGCATCTGTGCTCGCAACGTTGCCAGTGTTGGCCGCTGCGCGAAAAGATTTTGTTGCTTCTACTGTTCTTAGAGCTCTTAAACGAATGGAATCCTAAAATAGTAAGGCAGTTCTGACATCGTCCACGACTCTCCGCTAATATAAACTTCGCGATTTGAAAGGGCGGCTCCGAGCGGCCGCCTCGTGTCCGCGCTCCGCAAAAATCCCTCGCCGCTCGAGAGAAAGTTCATAGTTATAAACAAAATGTTAAGCAAGTTTTGGGAAAGGTGAATGTTTTTTGATTGTCGTAGAAAAAATTTGGCTTGTCTATAAAATATCAATAAAAAAGAGCGGTTTGTGCTGCTCTTTTTCTTTTTTATAGTCAAATTTGTCGTTACTTCTTATATTCCAAAATGTCCCCGGGCTGGCAATCTAAAGCTTTGCAAATAGCTTCCAAAGTTGAAAGGCGAATTGCTTTTGCCTTTCCGTTTTTCAATATAGAGAGGTTAGCCATTGTGATACCAACTTTCTCGGCGAGCTCGGTGACGCTCATCTTCCGCTTCGCCAACATGATATCAATGTTAATAATGATTGCCATAGCGTTAAATGGTTAAGTCGTTCTCAGACTTGATATCTACGGCACTTTGCAAAGTTTTTTCAAACACGGCCGCGGCAGTGGCGATAACGATAGAAATAAAAATGGCCACAATAGACACGGCAATAAAACCCGCCGGATCGTCATCTGCGTTGCCATTAAAAGATACCCTTATGTATATTGCCGCTATTACAATAAAGCAACTCAGTACGATTGCGCAATATTTTATATTCCTTAAAGACTTCACGGATTCTAGTGAGAATACTTTATTTTGTCTGATGTATCCGAGTAATTTAAACGCCTGATACAGCGCAACGAAAAACGCGATAGACGCGAGATATCCATAGATTATGAAAGGGTCAGCATAAATACTAAACAGGTCTAAGTTCGCGGCCCTTCCTTCGGTCAAAGGAAACCGGATCATAATGGCCAGTGCCACAATGCCGATAAGCATGATTACGACCTGAAGAAATATTGTTGAGCTTTTTTTCATAGATGATTTTTGGTTAGCGATAACTACAATTTAATTTATCTTTTATCGTTTGTCAATATATTTTTATTGTTATCTGCGAATAAAGGAAATTTTAGTATATTTTCTGGATAAAAGCCGGAACGTCAAAATAGGCTTAACTATTTAGACAGAGTAAATATGTACCTTATGCCTAAATAAAAAACACCTTGCCTAAGGCTTGGTGCTGTTGAAAGAACGGTTCTATAAAATTACTTTCTTACACTCCAAGAAGGGCGCGTTGCCCTGGTGTAAGTTTTTCAAGGATCTTCTGCCGAAGTCTGACGGCTTCTTGTTCGTCATCAAAGAACGTTACTTTTTCTCCCGTATCAAGAACATAGCCCACCTTGCCATTGGTCAAAACATATACGCCAGCAATGCCGTGCCAAGGAGCATCGTTTTGCTCACCAACAAAAGCCTGGGCAATAGCAGGATTTTTAAAGAAACCAACGGATCCCGTTTTGCGTCCGTCCTCGTTTTTTTTGTAAACTTCGGCCATTAAAAGAATCTGAAACCCCTTTAAATCCTTACCAGTCAATTGTTTGAGTTCTTCCCAAACACTCATTCAGAACCCCTTACAAGAGTTTATTGATTTTAATTATGCCAAATTATATTTTATAAGTCAAGAAGAGCAATTTGCTGTCAAACGGAAGTTAATTTGTCCCATTAAGAAACATAATTCGGGTTTTTATTTTACTAATCGTTATTTTGGTGATAAAATTGATTTGGTTTTAATTTATTGCAGAGGATTTCTAAAAGAGGATTTTTATAATTTATTCCAAGTGACAGTGTTAGTTATTGGTTTGTTAATATTAAAAGTCGATACTAATCAATAACTTCCCTCCGTCGCTTGAGGCGGTAGTTTGGTTCTTGCAAGAGCCGGTTTTTCCGCATAATTTTTATTTTTATGTCTAAATATATTTTTACATCCGAATCTGTGACAGAAGGGCACCCTGACAAAATTTGCGACCAAGTTTCTGATGCCATTTTGGATTCTTATCTGGAACAAGATCCTAATTCCCGAGTGGCGGTGGAAACTTTTACCACTACCGGTCTGGTAATAATTGCAGGTGAAGTGACCTCCAAGGGTTATGTTGATACCCAAAAAATTACTCGCCAAGTTTTAAATGAAATCGGCTATACGGATTCTAATTATGGGATTGATGCCGAACATGCCGGTGTTTTGTCCGCCATTCATGAACAATCGCCGGATATTGCGCAGGGCGTCACACAAACTATGGCGGAAGATCAGGGAGCAGGGGATCAAGGTTTGATGTTTGGTTATGCCGTTAAGGAAACAGAAGAATTGATGCCTCTACCCATAATTTTGGCGCAAAAATTAGCTCAGCGTTTGACTGAAGTGAGGAAAAAAGGAATTTTAAAATATTTGCGTCCGGACGGTAAGTCGCAAGTGGCGGTGGAATATGTGGATGATAAGCCGATGCGTTTAAGAAATGTGGTGATTGCCGCCCAACATAATGATGACGTTACAACCGAACAATTGCGTCAAGATATTTTAGAACAGGTAATCAAACCGATTTGCGAAAAATATTTGGATGCGGAGACGGAATATTTTATTAATATGACCGGTCGGTTTGTAGTGGGCGGACCCCACGGTGACACCGGACTTACTGGTAGAAAAATAATCGTGGATACTTATGGCGGCATGGGACGGCATGGAGGCGGATGTTTTTCCGGCAAGGATCCTAGTAAGGTGGACCGCTCCGGCGCCTATATGGCGCGTTATACGGCTAAAAATATTGTAGCTGCCGATTTGGCTGATAAGTGCGAAGTGCAGGTTTCTTATGTTATCGGACGCGCTGAACCAACCAGCATTCGCGTGCAAACTTTTGGTACCGGAAAGTTTGGTGATGAAGAATTAGAAAAAGCAGTTGCCAAAGTTTTTGATTTTCGTCCGGGAAAAATTATTGAACATTTGGATTTGCGCCGTCCAATCTATCGCGCCACTTCCGCTTATGGCCACTTTGGCCGCCCGGAATTTCCTTGGGAAAAAATAGACAAAGTGGATGAATTGCAAAAGGCAATTATTCAGTAATTAGCATTTCAAACATCACCCTGTCAGAGAACGGGGTGATGTTTTGTTTAAGTTAAAAATGATTGACATGTACCCTTAAACTTGCTAAGTTTAAAAGGTACTTTGACAACTAAAACAGGAGAAAAAATGTCCAGTCAAACGCCTTTGATTAGGGTCACTGATGTCATGCCCGGGTGCAAAATTTCTCACACTTCGGCTTTTGAAGCCTTGCTTGGTTGTCCTTCGGAAATTGTGAAGGTTTTGGAAATTAAGGGCCTGCAGTTGCCCGACAAGATTTTTTTGCCGGCTCTAATGTATCAATACGGCATTGTGCAAGCCGCCTTGGAATTCCCTATCTTTAAGATGTTGTTTTTCAAGCAGTATTATTTCCAGGGTAAGCGCCCGACTGTTTTTGGCACTGCCGAACAGATTGAACGCCTGCGTAAAATTTTGCGTTTGACTTTGCTTGGCCCTTCGTATGAGGATATGGACAAGTGGGGCATTGATAAAGCCACGCAAGTGGAATTCCGCACAATGTCTGATGCCTTGGCCATCCACAAGAAGGGTACTGACGAAGTAGCGGGCATTGATGACTTGGTGGAATTTGTTTGTTTTGCTGCGGACGGGACACTGGAATACCAGGGCGTGAAGGTTAAAATTCTGGCGCCCAATATTTTTGAGTTCACGAATGGTGAAGAAACTTGGACAGTAGACATTACCATCAACGAACCGCAGAGGCCTCCTTTGCCTATTGTTATGCCGGAATTATTTGCTGATAGGTCTACTTTTGGTGCGATTGCCTTGAGCAAATGCACCACTGGTTTTGATCCTACCGGCTACACCTCGGGCGTGCTGCTCTCGCTCAACGGTATGTTTGCTTTGGTGGATAGTTCGGCTTGGACCAAAGAACACTTGCGTCACCTCGGTATTAACTCACATGAAGTCTTCGTATTCATTGATACCCATATTCACGAGGACCATTGCAACATTTTTGGATTGGTAGTTAATGGCAAGGTTTCCTATGCCATGTCAGATGATCTTGGTTACTGGTGTATTGTTACTAAAATTGCTCTGACTTTGGATCGGCCGGTTGAAGAGGTGAAACATTACATCAGGCAGGTACGAATTGAATTGGGAAAGCCCTTTGATTGGTACGGCGCCAGGTTTGAATTTTGGCGCGCGGTGCACACTGTGCCCACGCTGGGGTTCAGAGTAACCTTGAATGGCCGCTCCATCATTTATAGTGGTGATACGCTTTGGGGTAAAAAACTGACTGCGCTTTTGGAAAAGGGCGCTATTTCCCATGAACTTCACGATTTTATCCAGCACATTCCGGAGATGGGATCGGATTTGACTTTTTTTGACGCCGGTGGCGGACTCATTCACCCTGACATTGAAGAATTGGCCGCTCTGCCACCGCAACTGCGTCGGGTGATTGTACCCACGCACCTTTCCAAAGTACCCCCTAATCTCCAGCACCTGTTCCAAAGTTTAACGCCGGGACAGAGCTGGACTTTTGTAGAAGCCAAAAGCTGGGATGTCAATGCCTTTAGGCAGGTGCAGAACGCTCCAATTTTGGCTGGTCTTTCGCCCATGTGGCTCAATGTTATTTTGCATCAAGGAAGAGTAAGGGAATATCCCATCAATCACAACTTGTTGGAATTGGGCAAAGAAGGCAAGAATTTTTACATCGTTATAGCCGGGACTCTTTCCGTCTTGCAGAAAGATGAAGTAATAGCCCAGCTTTCCACCGGAGACTTTTTTGGTGAAATGTCTATTATGTTTGGCGTCCCTTGCAACGCCTCTGTCAGAACTAACACGCCGGTGCGGTTGTTGGAGATTGGCAAGGAAATCTTTAATCTGCTGATTAAGGATACCAGGATTATGGAAATGCTGATGAAGATTCACCAGTTCCGTCCCATCTTCATGCAGTTCCACCAGTTTAGAGAACTTTCGGTTAGTACACAGAATAAGATTTTTGTTCGTGCTAAGAAGATAATTATTCCAGTTGGAACAAGGATTATTGCCCAAGGGACAGACGCGGATAATATGTATGGCATTATTGAGGGAGAAGCTGAAGTGCTGCATGACGATGGAAGAGGCAACATTCGGCATGTGGCTACTCTTGGTACTAATCAGCTGTTTGGCGAAATCGCCCTGGTTAAGGGCCAAAAAAGAATAGCTGATGTGGTGGCCAAAACCGATCTGGTAGTTTTTTCTTTGGCTAAGGATGATTTTGATCGTTTGCGCGAAGAAGCGCCGATTTTCAGTATGATGCTGATGGTGCTGGCGGAAAGTCGCCTGAAAGAATAAATTTAGTTTTTAACAAAATAAACCGCCCGGTGTAATGCTGGGCGGTGTTTTATTTGGGTGACGTGTCCGTGGAAACTGCTTAATGTTTAAATTGGACTAATAAATTTTAGCGACAGGCTTTAAAAAAAATGTTATAATCATTTTATGACCAGGATTAAAAAAGGATTTACTTTAATTGAAATTTTAGTTTCTATTGCCATTTTTGCCGTTATTCTATCCGGAGTTTATGCGGTGATTATTTATGTTTTTAAAGTCACCTACATTTCTCGCGTGCAAGTTTTGGAAACACAAGTAGCTAATGAAGTTATAGAAACTCTACGTAATTTGCCCTATGAAAGTACCGGAACCATTGGTGGGGTGCCTAATGGGGTGTGGCCGCAAACCACTACCACCTTGCGTAATGGAGCGTCTTTTTTAGTACAAACAACCATCCGTAATATAGATGATCCTTTTGACGGTTTGGCCGGAGGTTCTCCCAATGATACCTCTCCGGCCGACTTTAAATTGGCCGAGGTCCGTGTTTTTTGTTCGTCTTGCACCGGCGGACAGGTAAGGCCTACAATTTTAACCGCTCGAATCTCTCCTAAAAATACGGAAGCCGATTCCCAAAACGGTTCTCTTTTTATTAAAGTTTTTGATGCTTCCGGCCTGCTGGTGCCTGGGGCCACAGTTCATATTACCAATACTTTAGTTAATCCCAATGTTGATCTTACCGATACCACTAACACTAATGGGGAATTAAAAATAATTGACATAGCCACTTCTACCGAGGGGTATTCTGTTGTTGTTTCTAAAAATGGCTACACAACCGATTACACTATTCCCGAAACTGTCAATAATCCTAATCCAGTCAAACCCTTGGCTACCGTGGCTTCACAAACCGTCACTAATCTTTCTTTTTCCATTGATAAAATTTCTACCATCAATTTTTCTGCTATCAATCCGCAATGCAGTGGCCTTTCCAACATTTCTTTCTCCGTCAGTGGCTCCAAGGTGATTGGTGAAAACCCTAATGTTTACCGTTATGATCAAACCGTTTCCACCAATAGTGAGGGAACAAAAGTTTTAGATAATTTGGAATGGGACACTTATAGTTTTAATTTGTCTAACGGAAGTTACGATGTGGCCGGAACCATTCCCACCTTGCCGGTTTTTTTAGTTCCCGATGCTACTCAAAACTTATCTGTAATCTTGCATTCACACACAACCAACTCTTTGCTTTTAACAATTAAAGATAGCGCCACCAAACTTCCTTTAACTAACGCCGCGGTTTCTATTGATAAAGGGACATTTAGCGATTCCTTGGTTACCGGACGCGGTTATTTAAGACAAACAGATTGGTCGGGCGGTTCGGGACAAGAAAACTTTATAGACGAAACAGGCTATTTTTTACAAGATGGAGGAGTGGAAACAAATAGCCCCGCCGGTGATTTGTATTTAAAAAAAATCGGCAATAAATATCAATGGAGCGGCGAATTAATCTCCTCCACCATTGACTTTGGAACAGCCAGCAATTTTACCAATATCATTTGGGAACCCTTAAGTCAGCCAGCTCAAACCGGAGTTGATTCTATTAAATTTCAAATTGCTACGGCCAGTTCCTCGGCGCCAAGTTCTTGGAATTTTTTAGGTCCGGACGGAACCGGAGAAACTTATTATACTGTCAGTGATAGCAATATTTCCGCAGTGCATAATGGTGACAGATTTTTGCGTTATAAAATAAGTTTATCAACCGCTAATCAAAATTTTTCTCCGCAATTATCAGAAGTGTCCATTAGTTATACCTCGGGTTGCACGCCCCCGGGCCAATCTTTTTTTTACGGTTTAGATTCGGGAACTTACAATTTAACGGTAACTCTCCCTGGTTATCAAAACGTAATCACCACGGCCGATGTCAGTGGCCGCTCTCAGGTGGAAGTATTAATGAGCCCGTAATTTTTTATGCTTTTAATTTTTAAAAAATTTTCCGGTTTTACTTTAATAGAAGTTTTGGTTTCTTTAGGCATTTTTATTTTGTTTATTACCGTGGCCGCTTTATTCATTAGCACCATTTTTTCTTCTAATAATATTATTTATAATCAACTGACGGCTCAAAAGGAAGCCAGACGCGTAGCCGCGGATTTTGTTAAAGAATTACGTAACGCCTCAGCCTCCAGCATTGGTTCTTATATGGTGGCCGAAGCCACTCCCACTTCTTTTGCTTTCTATAGTGATATTGATTCTGATAGCTACGCGGAAAAAGTAAGATATTTTGTTTCGGGGTCGCTTTTTAAAAAAGGAGTCATCAAACCCTCGGGCAATCCCTTATCTTATAATGATTCAACAGAAGTAATCACCGGTGTGGTTCATGACTTAACAGCCGACCAGCAACCTTTTTCTTATTTTAATAAAAATTATACCGGTCTTGGTTCCGCTTTATCTTTTCCAATTAATGTTTTAGACGTGCGTATGGTACAAATGAGTCTGGTGATAGATCAAAAGCCCGGACTTTCTCCTTTGCCCATTACTATTAATGCCAAGGCCGAGATAAGAAATTTAAAATATGCCGAGTAAAAAAAAGGGAAATATTTTGCTGATTGCGCTGGTTTTTGGAGCCATGGCCGTCACTGCCATTTTTAATGGTGTGGCTGTTTTCGGAGTGATGGAAAACAGAGCGGCTCATTTTAATCAAAATAATGAGCAGGCCTTTCAAATTGCCGAAGCTGGTGCTGAATATTACCGCTGGCATTTGGCGCACAGTGGTACTGATTATCAGGACGGCACAGGCGGCCCCGGACCCTATGTTCATGATTATCTGGATAAAGATGGCAATATTATTGGCAGATTTAGTTTGGAAATAACCCCGCCGACCACTGGCTCTTCTGTTGTCACTATTGTTTCCACCGGTTATACGTTGGATCAACCTAATACTAAAAGAAAAGTTCAAATCAGAATGGGTCTTCCTTCTTTGGCTGATTTTGCTTTTTTAACCAATTCGGATGTTTGGATTGGTGATAATGAAATTATTCACGGAAAATTACATGCCAACGGTGGTATTAGGTTTGATGGTACGGCTGATGCGCCGATTACCTCGGCTAAACCAACTTATGTTTGTAAACCCATTTTTGGTTCGGGATGCAATAATACCACCAAGCCGGGTATTTGGGGCGCCGGAGGCCCAACTAATTTTTGGCAATTTCCCATACCGGCTTTTGATTTTGATGGCATTACTATAGATTTATCCAATGTCAGGACCGGAGCGCAGAGCGACGGCTTTTATCGTTCTTCTTCCGGAGCCTATGGTTATCATATAAAATTTAAGAGCAACAGTACCTTTGATCTTTATAAAGTGACATCTTTAAAACCAGTTCCTTCTCCAGGTTATGGCAAAGATGTGAATGGTGTGAAACATTATGAATCCTATGATGTTAAAAATGAAACTTTACAAGGTAACTTTGCTAATCCTGCTAACGGTTTAATTTTTATTGAGGATAAGGTTTGGGTGGAGGGGACAGTTAAAGGTCATTTGACTGTGGGTTCAGGCAAGTTTCCCGTTAATCCTAACACTTACACTACTATTGTTATTCCTAATAATATTGTTTATACGGCTAAGGACGGCTCTGATTCCTTAGGTTTAATTGCTCAAAAAGATATTTTAATTCCGCGTTATTCTCCAAATGATTTAGAAATTGATGCCGCAGTAGTGGCACAAAACGGCAGTGCCCAAAGATTTTATTATTCCGGTAATATTCTGAATGATTTAACTATTTACGGCAGTGTTATTTCTAAAGGTATTTGGACTTGGAGTTGGGTGACGCAAGGAGGTTCTGTGGTTTCAGGTTATCGCAATACTTTTACCAATTACGATGCTAATTTAACTTATTCTCCTCCCCCGTCCTTTTTTGTGGGAACCGAATATCATTTAATTTCTTGGAGAGAAATTAAATAGGTTAAGTTGTGTCAATTGCTTTAAAATGATACAATTTAGACACAAGTTTTTGAACAAAATATTCAGTCTTACAAGTAAAATATGAAAAATCATAGAAAAATAACTAAAGCTATTATTCCTGCCGCCGGTTTTGGCACCAGATTTTTACCCGCTACCAAATCCATGCCTAAAGAAATGATGCCAATTGTGGATAAACCGGTGATTCAATATGTGGTAGAAGAAGCCGTGGCCGCCGGCATTAAAGATATTATTATTGTCACGGGTTGGCATAAAAGGGCCATAGAAGATTATTTTGATCATTCTTTTGAATTGGAGAAACGTTTGGAGGAGGCCGGTAAACTAAAAGAGTTAGCAGAAGTGCGTCATATTGCCGAAATGGCTAATTTTGTTTATGTTCGCCAAAAAGGGCCCTATGGCAACGCCACCCCCGTTTATTGTTGTCGCCATTTAATAGATGATGATGAGAATTTTGCCGTAATGTGGGGTGATGAATTTATTTATGCCAATCCGCCGCGTTTAAAACAGATGGTAGATGTTTATGAAAAAAAAGGCGGAGCCATAATTTCTGCGGTGCGGGTGGAGGAAGAAAATTTAAGCCGTTATGGTATTGCCGATGTGGAACCGGTAGAAGACAATATTTTTAAAATAAAAAAGATAGTGGAGAAGCCCAAAGCAGGGGAAGCGCCATCTAATTTGGCCACCCACGGCGCTTATATTTTGCCCGGAGAAATTTTTCCTATTTTACAAGATTTAAAGCCGGGCAAGGGAGGAGAATTGTGGCTCGCCGATGCCATAGAGAAATTGATTCAAAAAGAATTTCCCGTTTATGCTTGTGAGATAAAAAATAGTTACTATTATGATACAGGCAATAAGTTGGAGTATTTAAAGGCTAATTTAGATTTTGCTTTGCGTCGTCCGGAACTGGCCGAAGGAATTAAAGAATATATTAAAAAGATAAAATAATTTTATCTATGAAAAAATTTTTGCCCTTTGCTTTAATCTTTTCTTTTTTAATCACCTCCGGTTTGGGTTGTAAACAAGGTTTAACCGCAGAACAGCAAAATGCCATCAAACCCATTACTTTAAATTATTGGCGTGTTTTGGATGATTCTGATTCTTTTGGTGAAATTATTACTGCTTATCAGGCTTTGCATCCTAATATCGTCATTAATTATCGTAAATTAAGAATAGAAGACTTTGAACAGGAATTGCTTAATGCTTTGGCTGAAGATCGAGGTCCGGATATGTTCTCCATTCAAAATGATTGGCTTAGAAAATATCAAAGCAAAATTTTACCAATGCCCTCTACGGTCAAAGAGGCTTTTCAAAGCATGCAGGGAACACTTAAAAAAGAATTAGTAGTGGATATTAAAACTGTCACCACTCCTTCGGCTAAAAATATTCAAGATAGATATATTGGCGCAGTAGCCGATAATATAATTATTCCCACTTTTGATCCTGCGACTGGCCAAACCAGCAAATTGATTTACGGTCTGCCTTTGTCGGTAGACACTTTAGCTTTGTTTTATAATAAAGAAATGTTAGATCAAGCGGGTATTGCCGAAGCTCCCAAAACTTGGACTGATTTTCAAAAAGATGTCATTGCGATTACTAAGATTGACCAACAGAATAATATCTTAAGAGCCGGAGCGGCTCTGGGCACTAGTCAAAACGTAGACAGAGCGGGGGATATTTTGTCTGTTTTGATGATGCAAAACGGAGTACCAATGACTAGCGACAACGGTTATCCCACTTTTAATCAAACGCCATCCGGTTGGAGCGGATCCGTGCCGCCGGCAGATCAGGCCTTGCAGTTTTATACCGATTTTGCCCAGCCCACTAAGCAGGTTTATACTTGGAACAGCAAGATGCCTAATTCTTTGGATTCTTTTACTCGTGGGCAGGCCGCTTTTTATATAGGTTATGGTTATAATCAAGCTTTTATTAAGGCTCGCGCGCCAAAATTAAATTATAATGTAGTGTCCTTGCCGCAAATCAATCCAGAACGACCGGTTAATTTTGGTTTGTTTTGGGCAGAAACAGTTTCCAAAAAGACTCAAAATGCCAATGAAGCCTGGGATTTTTTACTTTTTGCCAGTGATCCTAAAAATGTGGTAAAATATCTTAATAAAACCGGAAAGATTACCGCTTTGCGTGAACTTATTCCAACTCAAATGCAAAATCCGGATCTAGCGGTTTTTGCGGGTCAACTTTTAACGGCTAAAACTTGGTATAAAGGAAAAGATGCGGCTGTTGCAGATAAATATTTTATTAAAATGATTGATAATATTTTGGATAAAGAGTTTTTAAATGATCCAGCCGCTTACCGCAAAGCCGTGGAGAATGCCGTGGCCGGGGTTAATCAAACAATGTAAATATGGAGGGCAAAATATATAAGGGAATACTGGTTGCTTTTTTAGGGGTAATTATTTTAGCTTTACCTTTTAAGGCTTTGGCACAAACAGGAACCGAGCCGATTGTTTGTGATTTAAAACAATTAAAAGACGATAAGGGAATTCCCCTGTACTCATCCGGCAACCCTTCTTGGTTCTTTCCCGATTGCGTTTATTTTGAGGGAACTTCTAAAGAAAAAACCTGCGGTTGCCGCAATATTAATGTTTTTTTACAGCTTTTGGTTAATGTAGTTAATGTTGCTTTTGAAGTAGTGGGCGGTGTGGCTTTATTATTTTTTATTTATGGCGGGTTTGTAATTTTAACCGCGGCCGGTGGGGAAAGAGTTAAAAAAGGTAAGGAAACCTTGGTGGCGGCGGCTATTGGTTTAGTTATAATTTTTTCTGCCCAGCTTTTGTTAAGTTTTATTTTAGACACCGTAATTAAAGCCGGAGGAAGCACCTCGGTTAGTTTACCTACCGGCAGTATTAACGTGGAAATAAAATAGTAAAATTATGCGGAGATTTTTGGTAAAGGGAATTAAAGTCAATTTAGTTTTGTTTCTTTTGGCCTTAATTTTTAATTTAAGTTTTGTTTCTTTGGCCAAATCCGCAGAAAAAGATTGTTCCGAAAAAGCTCAAGAAGCTAATACGGCTTGTTTAGATAAAGTTTATTCTCAGGCAGCCTCTATTGAAGGTGGCTATCCAGCACAGACAGAAGAAAACAGAAGGAATTGTGAAACTCAATTTATTGAGGCTTTGGGTAATTGTAAAACCGCGGCCGCCTATTCCCCAAGTAATATTGGAACCATTGTCAATCCCTTGTATGGCTTAACTGTACAGGGCCTTATTAGCAATATTATTATGGCCGTGATGGGTTTTTTGGGTACTATTGCCTTTATTCTTTTTGTTTACGCCGGTTTTCTTTGGCTTACTTCTGCGGGGAAATCAGAACAAATTAAAAAAGCCACCCAAACAATGCTTTGGGCCGGCATAGGTTTGATTGTTATTTTTAGCAGTTATTTTATTTTGAATTTTGTTTTTACCGCCTTATCCTCATAAAATATGAAACAGCAGAAAAAAATTAAAAAAATAATTTTGGTCTTGTCCTTAATTTTTATTTTGGGTTTCTCGGCTCAAGTTTGGGCACAGCAAGGCCTTCCTAACCCTTTGGGTCAGCAAGAAATTACCAAACAGAGCGTTTTGACTTTTGCCGGCAAGGTGGCTAAAGGAGCCATTGCCGTTAGTGGTTCCATTGCCCTTTTACTTTTTATTTATGGCGGTTTTTTGTGGTTGACCTCGCAGGGTGAACCTGCTAAAATTAAGAAAGGTAGGGATGTTTTTTTATGGTCGGTAGTGGGTTTAGCTATAATTTTTAGCAGTTATTTTTTAGTGGATTTTTTAATCAGGGGATTGACAACGGGCACCCCCGGTCCTAAATGTTGTGTGATTCAGGATCCTGTTTATCAGTGTTCACAGCTTACCACTACGGCTGATATTAAAGATACTTCCGCTTCCTGCCCAAGAGGTGTTCTGGTTCCGGGACTTTGTAAAGACTTGTCTATTTGTCCGGTAGAATAACTTATAGATAAATAATCAAAATCAAATTTTTAAGAAGGGAGGTGAATCAAATGAACGCAAATAAAATTGTTTCTTTCGGACTCAGCCTGTTTGTTATGGCGCTCTTGGTTTTGCCAGTGGCCGCTTCAGCTCAAGGGCTTATTAATGCCAATGATTTGGGTATTTCTTATGGCACCTATACCGGACTTGGCACCAAAGATGTTCGTCAGACAGTAGCTACAATTATCAAAACAGCCATGGGGCTTCTTGGTATCGTAGCCGTGGTTATTATCTTAATTGGCGGCTTTGAATGGATGACTGCCGGAGGCAATGAAAAAGCTACAGACGAAGCCAAAAAGAGAATTATGTATGGTGTAATTGGTTTGGCTATTATTTTAGCGGCTTACGCTATTGCCAGCTTCGTGGTGAACAGTTTGGTTAATGCAACCACCACTCCATAGTATTTTGAAAATGTTTGAGGGACGGGAAAAAGATTTGGAAATAGGTTTCTAAGGCCTAAGGCTTAAGCGGAAACTTAAGTCTAGATCTTTGGGCTTTTTTAAAGCACCCGTCCCTTAAGAGATTAGAAATTTTGGAAATTGATTGTTGTGAGTTTATCGTTAGGCGTTTCATTGCCAGCTTTTTACACGTTATCTTGAGCCGCAGGCAAAGAATCTGTGTCATATTTAAAACAATTATTTTCCAAAATTTCCAATTATCTCCGAATAAATTATGAAAAAAATTTTTTCTTGGTTAGCGGTAATTTTTTCCTCTTTTGCTTTGGCTCCTTATTGTTTGGCACAATATGGCCTGCAAGAAACGGCTAAGGGAGCCGGTGTTCCTATGGAGGGCACTATTCAGACCAGGGTAGGGCAAATTTTGGGAGCCGGCTTGTCTTTAATAGGCGTGATCTTTTTTGCTTTAATGATTTACGGCGGTTTTTTGTGGATGACTGCCAGAGGCGACACCAAACAAACCGGAGAAGCTAAGGATATCATTATCAATTCTATTATTGGTATTATTATTGTGGCCGCCTCATACGTAATTACTAAATATGTCTTTGCTGTGGCTCAATAAAAGTATGTTTAAAAAAATATTTGTTTTTTCTTTGTCAATTTTATTTTGTTTAACTATCCTAACACCGGCTGTGGCGCAACTTGGTAATTTTAAAAATGCTTTGGAAATTACTAATCAATCGGCTCAAAAAACCGGCTTAAATACGTCTGAAAATTCAACTGTAGAAGCTTATGTCACGCGTTTAACCGGCTACGCCCTGTCTTTAATTGGCATAATCTTTTTTGTTTTAATGATTTACGGCGGTTTTAAGTGGATGCTGGCCAAAGGAGACACTAAAGATGTGGAAACGGCTAAAGATACCATTACTATGGCTATTATTGGTATAATAGTGGTTATTTTAGCTTACGCCATTTCTCAATTTTTAATAACCAGGATTGTAGCCGCTGTAACAACATAATTTTATGTTTAAAAAAGTTTTGTTTTATAGTTTTTTCCTTATTATTTCCGGTTTTTTTATTTTTAGTCAGTTGCAAGCTTTGGCGCAAGATAACCCTACTATAAAAAATGCCGGAACAGAACTTGGAAAACTGGCACCAGCTTACGGCGGAGAACCTAAACAATTAGAAGCTGTTGTGGGGGGTATAATTGAGGCGGCTTTAGTTTTGTTGGGGGTGATATTTTTGATTTTAATGATTTACGGCGGTTTTAAGTGGATGTTAGCCAGGGGTGAATCTAAAGAAGTGGATGAAGCACAGGATATAATTAAAAGATCTATCGTTGGTTTAATAATTGTGGTAGCCGCTTACGCTATTACTTATTTTGTAGTTTTTTATTTAACCGGTGCCAGCGGTATTGAATTTGGGGGGGGGGGGGACAACTCCTGAATAATTTTATGTTTAAATTTTTTAATTTTAAAAATATTAGTTGGGGGGTTTTAATTTTTAGTTTGGTAGCCAACCTATTTTTTTCTTGGAGCAGTTTTTGCTCTGCAGTGGATGGTCCTGGTACTTTATTGCAAAATGTGCAAAGAGAAAGTGGTTATGGACAGGCTAATGAAATGACCTTGTCTGAGATTATAGGATTTGTTATTTATGCGGTTCTGGGTCTTTTGGGTGTAGTTTTTTTAGGTTTGGTGGTTTTTGCCGGATATTTATGGATGACAGCCGGTGGAGAGCCTAAGAAAGTGGAGGATGCCCAAAAATATTTAAAAAATGGAATTATCGGCTTAATTATTGTTTTAGCCGCTGCGGGTATTACCCGTTTTGTTCTGGTCAGAGTTTTGGCAATTTTTTATTTGAATCCCGTTTAATTACAAAATTATGAGAAAAATATTTTTTTTATTTTTTCCTCTTTTTTTAGCCTTAAGCTTTTTTATAAATACTTTTTTTGTAAAAAATGTTTCAGCCGACGAATCAGGAGGGAGCGATAAAGTAATCAATATTATTAATCAACAATTTAGCGCGGCAACCAATGTGGCTGGTTTGAGCACCCAAGACCCGCGACAAACAGTCGCTAATCTGATTAAAGTTTTTTTGGGAATCGTGGGTATAATTTTCTTGGGCTTGATTGTTTACGCCGGTTTTTTATGGATGACCTCTGCCGGAGAGTCTAAAAAAGTAGAAGAGGCTCAGAAATATTTAAAAAACGGCGTCATCGGACTTGTTATTGTCCTCGCCGCTTATGGTATTGTTTTATTAATTACTCTTTTTCTTTTACGCAGTACAACCTATGCTCCGGAAACAGCAGCGTCTGATATTCTTCCTGCGGAAACCCAATCATTTTATAAATAGCGGATTTTAAACAGTGACAGAAAATTTTTAAAACCCACCTTTAAAATTCCCACTTTGCTTTTTCTTTTTTGATCAGGAGTCTCGGTCCAAATGACCGGGATTTCTTTTATTTTAAATCCCGCTCGTTTGGCCCAAAAAAGCATTTCTGTGTCCCAAAACCAAGCCCTGTCTTTTATCTTGGGCAGTATTTTTTCTTTAATTTCGTTGTTTACTCCCTTAAAACCGCAGGCTAAATCGCTTAACTTAAGGTTAAGCATTAAATTAGCTATTTTTAAATAAGTTAAAGAAACAAGATCGCGTAATACGGATCTTTCTACTTGGGAAAGGGGCAAGCGGCGTGAACCAATTATTGCAGGGGCTCCTTTTTTTAATTCCTCTATCATTTTTGGCAAGGCCTCCAAATCTGTGGCTAAATCAGCATCCATAAAAATGTAATAGTCAGCGGAAAAACTTTGCCAACCTTCCTGAATGGCCAAGCCCTTGCCTTTTTGAGGCAGATTAAGGCATTTAATGCGGGTATTGTTTTGAGATATTCTTTTACAAATTAAAGCTGTGGCATCCGTTGAATTGTTATTAACCACCACCATAAACCAGTCGTCTTTTAAACTTTTAGCGCAAAAGTCAGATAATTTTTTAAGACTGGATTCTAAAATAATTTCTTCGTTAAAAACAGGAATTGTAATGTTGATTAAAGACATAATTAAATCAATTGGCAGTTTGGTAAATTTCTACTCCTTTTTGGCTGTAAATTTTTGTTAAATATTTTTTTTGATCCGGTTCATAGATTGAATTGAGCGCCTTTTCATAAGGACCAAAAATTAAGTACTTAATATTCCAATTTTTGAGCATTTCTTTTTTTAAATCGTCTTCTGTGTTGGTTTGAAAAAACCATGCCATCTGTTTCATTTTTTTTCTTGAATCAAGAGTCTCAAAACCATGCCCAATAAAAACAGTTTTATCCGCCATAAAAGCGGCCGCCAGTCCGGTGTAAGTGGAAGATAAAACAATATCATCGTAAGTTCCCTTATTTTTTAACCAGACCAGCGAATCTTTTACTTCATTAGGTAGATAAAATTGCCTTTCCCCGGGATTATAATAGACATTAAATAAAATAAAATAAATAAAAATAAGTGGAAAAATAAATATTAAGAAAAAAGTTAGTCTGTTAAAAATTAAAGCAGATATTTTTTTAAAGGGCGCAAATTTATTTTTAATGAGAAAAATTGAATCCACGGCTAAGATTATAGCTGGAAATTGCCACCCTTCAATCAATCTTCTTTCGAAAGGTAATTTAGAGAGTATTAAAAATGGCACACTGATAAACCAAATATTTAAGAAAATTTTTGCTAAATTATTTTTTTCTTTAAGCAAATTTAAAAAAGCTATTATGGCTAAGGGGATGATTAAGCCAAAGGCTAAAATAATTTTAGTCGGTGAATTAGGAGTGAGCATTAAATTATTAAATAATCTTTGCCCCATCACTTCATCACTGGCAATCATAAAAAAATAATAGGCTACGGCCGGAACAAAAAATAAATTATACAAAATTATTTTTTTAACCGCATCCTTGATTAAATTTTTAGAGTAAATAAGAAAAATTAAACTTACGGGGGCGATTAAAGCTAAATAAAAAGTGTGAAATTGAATTAAAAAAAGCCCAAAGAGACCCGCATAACAAATTTTTTTATAACTGTTTTCTTTCAACCCTTTAATTAAGAAATAAAAAGAGAGTAATAATAAGGTCCAGGAAGCTATAAAATGAGGTGAAAAATAACTGCTTAAAAAAGCATAGGCTTCCGGCCACCAAACTTCCAAAGGTGAGGAAAAATTTTTGTTAAATAAACAAATTAAACCGCCAAATCCGGCGGTAAAAAATAAAAACAAAATTGCTAACCTTATTTTTAATTCTTTTTTGGCATCATTTTCATAAGCTAACAAGGCAAATTTGTAAGCTATTATAACAAAAAGCGGAATTAAAATTATTCTTAAAAAATGAAGAGTAAAAATTGGTCCTAAATGAAAAAAGCTGGCCAGCAATCCGGCCAGTAACCAGAATATATTTAAAAATGGTTTTTGTGTTTCCGATGTGAAGACGTCTTTTAATAAAAAATGACCAGCCTTGACCTGTTCTATATAAGCATAATAAACATGATTGTCGTGGGAGTTAAAGAATCCGTTGCCCAAAAAAGAATAATTGGGAGGGGTCATCAGCCAACCGTAAAGATAGGGGACGGCGGTGATAATAATTAGTAGTCCGGAAATAATAGAGATAAAAATCCATTCTTGACGTTTCATAATTTTTAATTTTATACCATTTTTATTTTAACGTAGAAAAAAAATTTGAGCTTCATCATCCCGGTAAACTAAAGAAAATTTGTCATTTGATTTGATTGCTTTTAACAGCTTTATCTCATTGTTCTTGATTAAAATCCAATTAGCGCTAAAATTTTTTTTAATTTTTTCATCTAATTTATCTTGTATTTGACCATTGCCTATTTGTATCCATTCTTTATACAAATTTTTATCTTTTAAATAAAAAAAGGTAGGATCTAGGCCGCTTAAATAGGTATTTTGTGAATTATGATAAAAGAGCATTGGCCAGTCTGCCCAGCTGGTGTGAAAAACAGTTGTTTTTGGTGGTGTATTTTCTTTAAGCCAAGCGGAAGAATTTTTTAAATAGTTCCAATTATAACGCGAGGTAAATTGTTGGTTTAATTTTAAGCTGTTTAAAGAAAAAAAACCAACCATAATGGCTAAAAAATAAACTAAAAAAGCTTTATTAAGATATTTATTTTTAGTAAGCCAAAAATATAGTGATTCTTTTAAGGAAAAATTTTTGGGCAAAGAAAAATTTATTAAAAAGGCGCAAGCTAAAACACTAAAAGGTACGAAATATTCTATAAAGCGTTGGGATTTTAAAGTTAGGACAAAAAGCAGACCGGCAAAAATAAATAAGCCAATGATTTTGGAAAAAATTTTGTGGAGAGATCTCTCATCCTCTAAATTATTATTTTTTTTTGTCTTAATTTTTATAAAAAATAAAAAAAGAGCCAATATCCCCAGTAAGAATATAAAAATTTCACTGCCCAGAAAATTTAAAATATCCGGGGGATACCATTCCATACCTACGGCTATTTGGTCTTTATAATTAATCAGGCCTATTTGCACCACTTGTTGCCAGTAAAATTGAATATTATGGGGGAAATAAGGATTAATAATAATCCCGGCCAGCAGTCCCAGTAAAATTGCTAAAATGTTACTCCCAATGATTTTTTTATTAATAATTAAATCACCCAGTGTTAGACTAAAAATAAGCCCTAAAAGCATTCCCCAGCCGCCGTAGCACCAAACATAAACAAAAGAAGCTAAAAATAAGGGGATAAAGCGGCGTTGCCAGATAAAATTAAGCGTTAAAAGAAGAATAATTAAAGAAAGGGAGCTAGTTTTGGCCAAATTCATTCTAAAAACAAAAGAAATGGATGTTAAAAGAATGAGAATATAAAAAAGAGGATATTTTATTTGCCATTTTTTTAAGAAAAAATAAAAAATTGCAAAAGCCGTTACAGCCAAAATGATGGCGGCTATTTTAGTGCCTAAAAGGGGTGAAAAAAAGAAAGTGAAAGGTATTAGTAATAAATGATAAATAAATTGATGGTCGGTAAAATTTTGAGTAAAAGGCGCAAATTTAATCCAAGGGAAGTTTTTAATGATTATATCTTTTTGCATTAAAAACCCCATTTTGGCATGATAAAAAGAATCGGGATCGACAAAATGAGGCGATCCTTGAAGCAGGCTAAAATAGACAGCCACGATTAAAAAAAACAGAAGCAGAAGTAAATTTTGCTTTTGCCAAATTTTCATGTTATTTAAAATATCCTTGAATAGATCTTAAGCAAGAAACAATGATGATTCTTTTATTGTTTCTTTTTAAAACATCCGGGTTGGTATTGGTGCAAAAAATTTTTTTCACCCCCAATTGCCAGAGTTTCTGCCATTTTTGCCCAGTGAAAAGTCCGTGGGTTGCAACTATATAAATTTCTTTAGTTCCCATCTGGCGCAATTTTTCCGTCGCTTTAACAAGGGTTTCTCCGGTATCTAAAATATCATCAATCATTATTACTTTTTTAGGCGTCAATCCCGGTGGGGTCGAAACGGTAACTCCATTGGGGGTTCTTATTTTTTTAAACAAAATAAGAGGCAACTTACTGTTTAAAGTTTTTTGTATGGCCAGGCAATTGTCCACTGCTCCGCCATCCGGCGCCACTAAAGCAATTTTTTTCGCTTGTATTTTTTTTAAATCAGAAGTTAATAAATCGGCAAAAGGCAAAGAAATAAGCGGCAGAGCAAAAAGTTTCTTATCTAATTCGCTGTGGGTGTCAATCGTTACAATCTCATCAATCCCCGAGGCTTTCATCATCTTGCCTAGCCAAGCAAAACCTAAACTTTTATCTTCTTCATTTTTGTCATGGCGGCTGTAGCCTAAATAGGGGATTAGGGCGGTTATTGAAGTGGCTCCTTCTTTTTTAAGAGTATGGGCCAAAAGAAGAAAGGACATGATGTTAGTGTCTGGCGGTGCGGTGGTGCCTAGAATTACACATTTTTTGCCTTTAATTTTGGTTTTTAAAATAATTTGCATCTCTCCGTTGGCAAAACGTCTTGTTTCAAATTTTCCTTTTTTAAAAACAGAATTTTTAAATAAGGATTTAGCTAAATAATCGTAAATGGGAAAAGAAAACAAAATCATATCTTGTTATTTTAATAATTTGATAACCTCCGCATCTTCAACTTGTACCTATATTATAGCGCTTTTTACAAACAAAAACACCCCTTTTAGGGGGTTGTTTCTGGTGGGGTGACTAGAGGGAGTTGGACCCTCACTAGCAGTGCCACAAACTGCTGTGCTACCGCTACACCATAGTCACCGTGGGTAGCGCTATTATATCGGCTTAAAGGCTTTTTGTCCAGAGAAGGTTTTTACCAGCCAATTGGTGGCTTTTTCCGGTGCGGGTTCTAAAGCCGGAGAAAGAGGAATGTTGTGTCTGTCACAAGCCGCTTTAATGATCTTGTGGATCATCTCCTCGTAAGTATAGCCAGCCGTTCTGGCGGCTAGGGGGAAGCGGGAGTTCTCTTTAGGATCGGGAATAATGCCGGGAATTTGATTAATTTCTAAAACATGCGGGCAACCCTCGCTGTCCATGCGCACGTCAATGCGGCACCAATCTAAAATATCCAAAGCTTGCTTCGTTCTTAAACAAAGTTTTTTAATTTGTAGGAACTTTTTATAATCAAGTTGGGCCGGACAGGAAATGGTTTGGATTTGGCTTTCCGGATTATCAATTATCCATTTTACTTCGTAAGAATCCATAGGCGCCAAATTATTGGGCAAATGATCAAATAAAATTTCTACAGGTGGTAAAACTTCCACCGGATCATTGCCAATCAAGGAAACAGTAAATTCTCGTCCGTTTAAAAATTCTTCCACCAAAGCCGGTTGATTAAATTTTTCTATAAGTTCGCCAATTTTTTTATATAATTCCATTTGATTGTTCACTAAACAATCATTGGTAATGCCTTTGGAAGAACCTTCGGAAACAGGCTTAACAATTAAAGGAAAACGCATTTTGCGAGAAAGTTTCTCATTAGGATTGTAAAACATTTGGAAGCGGGGGGTGGTTATTTGATGATAGGCTAAAACTTTTTTGGTGTAAGCCTTGTTTAAACACAGTGCTTGCGTTAAGGGCTTGGAACCAACATAGGGAATATTCAAATTCTCAAGCATGGCGGGAATTTGAGCTTCTCTGTCATGGTTCTGCAAGCCCTCGGCAACATTAAAAACCAAATCCAACTTGTTTTTTAGGTTTTTTAATTTAAGATAAGCCTCTTCATTAGCTTCAATTCGGTATACTTCATGGCCTAATTTTCTTAAAGAATGGGCAATCCCGTTAATAGTCACCGGCTCGTCAAATTCAGCCTCGGCTACGGCTTGTTCGTCGGCAAGGCAAGGTTTTTTATGGCGAACATTGTAGACAAATGCCAAGTTTAATTTTTTTGTTTCCATTTTAGTTTAAACCCTGGAAAAGGTTTGAGTTTTGCGCTTAATTGCGCTTTGGATAATGTGATTAAATACTTCTTTAGTGCTAAGTCCTCGTTTTTCCGCCGCGAGGTACAAACTTACTCCTTCATCTAAATAAGGCAGACAGTTGATTTCTAAGAAATAAATTTTTCCATCCGGTGTTAAGCGAAAATCCATTCTACCTAAATCGCGGCAGTTTATTCCTTTAATTATTTTTTGGGATATTTCTTTAATTTGTTGTTGCAATTTTTCATCTAAATTAGCGATTTGTATATTTACACTATCATAAAAATTATTTTTCATTTCGTAATCATAGATTTGATAGCGTATCTTTTTGGAAAATTCCGGATCTATAACATATTCTACCACATCTAATATGGGATCCTCAAGGTTTTCTAGGAAAGGAATGGTGATATCTTTGCCAAAAATATATTCTTCAATTAAAATTCCATCCGGATATTTTTGTAACATCTCCGGTAAACGTTTTTGCAATGTTTCTAAATTTTCTATAACGCTGTCTTGGGTGATTCCTTTAGAAGATCCTTCGTAATTTGGCTTGGCGATGATGGGAAAATGTAAATGATTTAAGCTGGGTAAAAGACCAGGGTAAACCATTTCTGCCCGGGGTGTTGGTACGCCCTGCTTAGCTACTATTTCTTTGGTTAGATTTTTATCTAAACTTAAAGCTAGTGTAAAGGGATCTGAGCCGGTGTAAATAAGTCCTAATTCTTCAAAGATACCCGGCCAAAAAGATTCGCGATATTTCCCTTTGGTGCCTTCACTGGTGTTAAAAATTAAATCCGGCTGATAATTTTGCAAATCCTTAATTACTTCAGTCAGCGGACGGGTCAATTCTATGAATTTAACTTCGTGGCCCAGGTCTTTTAAATTCCGGGACATAAAATCAATTGTTTCCAAAGAATCAAATTCCGCCTGATCCTCGGTTTCCCGGGTTCTTAAATTGGATGTAATGGCAATTTTCATATAATTTAGCGCAGATGATGCAACTCTTGTTTATAGATATTAAGTATCTTTTCCCTGTATTCCTCTGGAATCATTTCCGCGGAATGAATGCCAAAAAATTTATGGCGTAGTTTTTTTTCTTTTCTTAAGGCTTCGCTTAAGAAGTGTTTTTTAAATTCATTGATTAAATATCCCTTGCCGCCCCGGCGCATGGCCATTAAAAAAGCCAGTAATTGTTCATCGTGAGCGTTGGGTACAACTTCTGAGACCACATCCATTTTTTTATTAAAGAGTACAAAATGTCGACGATATTTTTTTTCAAACATGTTAGCTTTTAAGCCTAAATTGCGCGGATCGTAGCCCAAAGCCTGGCCATAAAGATAAGTCCAGGCACAGGTAATACAGTTGCAACAGCCTTTTTCCGTAGTTATTTTTTGGGAGGTGCAAGACATTAAATATTTGAACAAATAAGGGTAGCGATGGTTAATTATCTGCATTTCAGCCAAATTAAAGAGCGGTTTTATAATACTTATTACTTTGATATTGCCCTCGGTTAAAAGGTTGAGATACTTATTCTGTCCGCGCATGTAAGTGGTGGATTGATCGCTGGAAAGGTAGGTTTTAAAATTTTCTCCGTCAATAAAATAATCATCAAGATTTTTTTCATTACCAAACATAATATATTTGGCGCGGTAATGATAGGCTACAGGAATCAACTGCAACGCAAAAGCCAACATGGCATTGGTGGCGGCTAAATCTTCATTAATATTTTTTAAATTTTTTTTATCGTAAATGTCATCGCTATTGTCTTCTACAAATAAGATTTCTTTTTTTTGGTCTTCACCGAAATTTTTCATTATTTGGTGCTTAAGCACGGCTTCTTGGGGATTCCAAGTGGCCATGTCATTAATAAAAACTAATTTGGGGTCCAAGCCAATTTCTTTGCATAAGGCATAAGAAAGTAAAGAGTCTTTGCCAAAAGACATGGATAAAATAATGTTATCTTTAAGCGGCGATTTAATGGGTACGACACGATTAAAATCATTTTTTTTGGTAAATTTTATTTCCGTTTGGTTAAAAGTTTTGATTTGTTCCGAAACTTTTATTTTTTTATCGTAATTTATATAAGGCAAGTCTTGTCTTACTCCTTGCTCCACAAAATTTTTGATAATTGGTTTGGGGTAATTATAGCTAATTTTAGGGAAATATAAACCTAACTGGCGTGTTCGATTAAAAGCAAAGTTAGCTATTAAATTTTGACGGGAAATTACATCTTGGTTGTCAAAAAAATTTTTAGGATAAGTAATTTTAGCAGTAAAAAAATCTTTTGCTTTTACTATAAAGCTGTTATCTTTTTGTTTAATTGTTATTTTTAATTGTTTGTTTTTCATTTTAAAAAAAAATCAACTTCGCACCGCGTCATCCTTGGTCGGTCTTCAGGAAACCAAAATAAAAAAGTCAATTTTAAAAATTGACCGTTATCAAAAAGGTAAGTTGTTTGTTTTGCGGATTAGAATTTGTGATCTGCTTCCTCCGGTAGCGATCAATAATGTCTCTTTTCATTTTTTTTCGTCAATCCACTATAAATTTTATCGCAGAGTTTTCCACAAGTCAAGTAAGTTTTGCTAATTTTTTGAAAAATTTTTTAAAAAGACAAAAAAAGCCCATAAATTAATGAGCTTTTTTTCTTGACTCCGCAAGGAATCGAACCTTGATCTAGGGATTAGAAGTCCCTCGTTCTATCCATTGAACTACGGAGCCATAATTTTTATCCTCTTTTTTTGCCATGAAAGGCTTTGTAAACGTCTCTTAAGCCTTTATCTGTAATGTGGGTATAAATTTGGGTGGTGGTGATGGAAGAGTGACCCAGCATGGCCTGCACGCTTCTAATATCCGCTCCATTGTGCAGTAAATCAGTGGCAAAACTGTGGCGCAAGACATGGGGCGTAATTTTTTTGGTAATACCGGCGGCACGGGCGTATCCTTCTATCATCCTTTGAATGCTACGGGGAGTTAAGCCATTGGCCATTATTTTATCATTTTTTCCAAGTTTAATCAAGACCCCGCCGGCTCGTTCTCTCCCTTCCTGCTTTTCCCTGCCCTTTTCCGCCCTGTCCAGCGGCACAAAAATAAAAGGACTCATATCCTGCCGGCTGTCCAAATATTTTTTAAGCCAGTATTTAGCCTGATTATTTAAAAATACCACGCGTATCTTTCCACCCTTGCCGCGAACGGAGAACTCTTCTTTGTTTAGGTTGATGTCGTCTTTTTTAAGATTAGCTAATTCGGAGACGCGGAGTCCTGTGCTAAAAAGCATTTCTAAAAGAGCTTTATCTCGCAATTTAATAAGTTCTCCGCTTTTCCCCGCTGTCTTTTTTTGCAGGGGCGCCTCTAAAAATCTATCCAAATCACCGCCCTCTAAAAAAGAAATTTGACGCTCCGGCATTTTAGCTAATTCTATTTTTTCCGGAGCCAAAGTTTTAATGTCGCGTTTGGAAAGGTATTTTAAAAAGGAACGCAGAGCAATTAAATGATAGTTTTGAGTGGAGGTTTTGATTTCTCTGCCGGCAGTGGCTTCTTTTTGGCGATGTAGCCAAAGTCTAAATTGACGTACCACTTCTAAGGTAATATCGGCCGGATTTTTTATATCGGTTTGGTTTATAAAACGTTGCAAATAAAATTCATAGTTGTGCACGGTTTTAGGTGAACGATTTTTTTCGATTTCCAAGTATTCTAGGAATTGTCGCAAGGCATCGGCAATATTCATATGCTAATATTATACGACACTTGAAGCTTTTTGGCAATAAAAAATACCTTGGAATCTCCAAAGTGGTTTTTAAAATTATTACCTTAAAGATTAAATGGTGTTTCGTCATCCGGACTGCTATTGTAATTCACTGTTATTTCTTCATTAGCGGGGATATTTTTTACTGCAAAATAAGTAATAGTCTGTTTTTTAAGATCAAATTTGTAATTGGCGTTGGAATGGTAAGAATGGTTGTAAAGCAAGCCAAAACCTAAAGGCAAAGATCCTTCTTTAAATCCTTTTCCCCAGCAATAATAGTATTTGTCCAAACGAGTTTTTTCTATAAACTTTAATTCTTTTTTAGATAGGGGAATCACTGGACATACTTCTATTATTGTCCCTTTTGTAATTTTGTTTTTAGAAAATACTCCCCGTCCCTTGTCCTTTACTTTTTTGTAATACAAATTCATAATGATTATTCAATTTTTTAAGCTTCCATAATTTAAAAACGGGGCTTTAGAACGCTCCGTTTTTAAATTGGTTTATACTAAAGTCACGCTGGCTACTTTGTCATTAGTTTCTTTAAAGCGCATTAATCTGACGCCTTGGGTAGCGCGTCCGGAAACAGACACTGTACCAAATGGTAATCTGATAATTTGTCCTTTGTTAGACATAATCATCAAGTCCCTTTCATCTTTGGCATTTACCACGTAAGCGCCAATAATTTTGCCTGTTTTTTTGGTCACTTTAGCGGTTTTGATACCTGAGCCGCCACGTCCTTGAAGGCGATATTGGGCGAGAGGTGTGCGTTTCCCCAGACCCTCTTCGGAAATAATGAATAATTGAAAAGACTTGGCTAAATTAGGATCAACTATATCCATGCCGATAATTTTATCACTGCCTTTTAATCTGATACCGCGGACGCCGGAAGCATTGCGACCCATGGCGCGAATTAGTTTTTCTTTAAAACGGATGGATTGTCCGCCAGAGGTGATGAGCATTATTTCATCAGAGCCGGTAGAGGGTTTGACCCACATTAAAGTATCGCTACCTTTTAATTTTAAAGCGATTAGGCCCGAGCGGCGCACATTGGAAAAATCTTTAATGTCCACTTTTTTGGTGACACCTTCTTTGGTTACCATTACTAAATACTTAAAGTCTCCCAAATCGGTTAAAGATAACACAGCGGAAATCTTTTCGTCAGGAGCCAATTGTAAAAAGTTCACAATGGCCTGGCCTTTGGCAGTTCTGGATCCCTGTGGCACCTCATAGGCTTTTAATTGAAAGACACGGCCTTTGGTGGTGAAAAATAATAAATCCGCGTGGGTGGTGGTGGAGAATAAATGTTCCACCACGTCTTCTTCTTTGGTGGTGACACCAATCACACCCTTGCCACCGCGATGCTGAGTCTTAAAGGTATCGGGCGGTAAGCGTTTAATGTAGCCATCTTGCGTAATCATGACAATGGTGTCTTCATTAGGGATTAAATCTTCACTGGAAAATTCTTTTACCCCGTGAGCGACAATTTGCGTGCGGCGTTCATCGCCAAATTTTTCTTTGATTTCTAAAATTTCTTTTTTAACAATTTCTTGAATTTTTTTAGTGGAGGCCAAAATGGCTTGCAATTCTTTTATCAAGGCCAATTTTTCTTTTAATTCATCTTCCACTTTTTGCCTTTCTAGGTTGGCCAGTTGTTGTAATTTCATTTCCAAAATGGCATTGGCCTGAATTTCCGTTAATTTAAATTTGACCATCAAATTAATGCGGGCCGCATCTTTGTCTTTGGAGCTTTTAATGGTTTTGATGATAGCATCAATATTGTCCAAAGCAATTTTTAAACCCTTCAAAATATGAGCGCGCTCTTCGGCTTTTTTTAAATAAAATTCAGTGCGGCGGCGGACTACATTTTTGCGATGCTTGATGTACTCCTCCAAAATTGTTTTTAAATTTAAGATGCGCGGTTGAATGCCATCCACCAAAGCCAGCATATTAAAATTGAAAGTGTCTTGTAGTTGAGTTTGATTAAAAAGCTGATTCAAAATCTTTTTGGGGTAGGAATCTTTTTTAAGTTCTATTACCACGCGCACGCCTTCTTTGTTGGATTCATCGCGCAAATCTTTAATGCCTTCTAATTTTTTTTCGTGCACCAATTCGGCAATTCTTTCTACTAAGGTGGCCTTGTTGACTTGATAGGGGATTTCGGTGACAATAATTTTAAATTGACCGGCTTTGTCTTCTACAATTTCTGTTTTGGCGCGCATTACTACGCGACCGCGGCCTGTGGCGTAGGCCTGAGCAATTTCTTTTTTATCATAAATAATACCACCGGTAGGAAAGTCCGGGCCTTTGACAAATTCCGTCAACTCTTCTATTTCGGCATCAGGATGATCTATTAAATGAATGATGCCATCGCATAATTCGGTTAAGTTATGGGGTGGAATATTGGTGGCCATACCTACGGCAATACCCATGGAGCCGTTTAATAACAAGTTGGGAAGTTTAGCCGGTAAAACTTGTGGTTCTTGGTGCGTGCCGTCGTAGTTGGCGGAAAAATCCACTGTTTCGGATTCAATATCCAAAAGTAATTCTTCGGCAATTTTGGCTAATTTGGCTTCGGTATAACGATAAGCGGCAGCCGAGTCTCCATCCATAGAGCCAAAATTACCCTGCCCATGCACCAAAGGATAACGCAAGGAAAAATCTTGGGCCATACGCACCATGGAATCATAAACCGCCATGTCGCCGTGGGGGTGATACAAACTTAAAACATTACCCACGATGGTGGCGGACTTACGGAATTTAGAACCGGCGCGTAATCCAGATTCCCACATGGCGTACAAAATACGGCGATGCACCGGTTTTAAACCGTCGCGCACATCCGGTAGGGCGCGGGCGATAATAACACTCATGGCATAATTTAAGTATGATTCCTGTACTTCATTTATAATTGGCTGAATAACAATTTTGCCTATGTTTGCTAAAGGATCAATATCCGGTAATTTTTCTTGTTTTGAGAAGGCTTTGATTCTCGGCATAATTATTTTATTTTTTTTCTATTTTATTTTTTAATTCTTTAATTTGTTCTGAGGTAAGCGTTGGTAAAGTGGCGGCGGGGGCAGTGGTGGAATTTTTAACTGTAGAAGAAGCTGTTCTCATTTCTGTTAAAATTGAACCCGCCGCTTTTTTTAAATTATTTAAATCACTGGTGGAATCTTGTAAAAGATTTTCTAATCCGTTTTGGTTATTTTGAAAAATATCCGTGGCCATACTTTTTCCCAATGCCGATATCTGTAATTGACCAGACAGAGTATGGACCCAAAAAAATAAAATAGCTAACATTACTATACCTGTGCCTGCCCATAGCCAAATATTTCTTTGCCGATTAAAATTATTTGTTGAATTTAAATTGACCAAATTTTTTTTTAAAGATTTGTTTTTTTCTTTTTCTAATTTTTCTTTAGAAATAGATTGATAAAACATATTTTAGGGCTAATCGCCGAGACGCAAAAATTAACCCTTGCTTAATAGAACTAATTTAGTTTCTTCTTGTGGCAAATCTCTTTTGTTAACTTTTAGTTTGGGTAACCATTCAACATCTTTTTGTCCCATGAGTTTGGCAAATTTATCTGCGTTATCAAAGGGCAAATTTTGTCCGGGCGAATTAAAAGAATGAGGAATTACTAGGCGTGGTTCAATTTGGCCTATTAAATCATTGGCTTCATCGGCTGACAAAACAGTTTTGCCACCGATGGGAAGCAAGGCAATATCAACCACACCTAATTTTTCTATAAGCTCATCGGTGAGTTTTCCTTTAAAAGTGCCCAAAAAAGTTAAGGACATCAGTTCTGTTTCAAAATGATAAATGAGTTGAGGCTCCTCTTTGTCTACTTTGGGCAGGGGGATGGCATAAATCATTACGCCTTGAATTTCATATTCGCCCGGAGTGGAAATAACAAAAGGTTCGCCCGATAGGGTGATAGTGTTTTCTGCACCATTTGTTAAAAGCACAATGTCGCTTTTTAAATTGCGCGGTAAATCAGCTTTGGGTAGATTATAGGGGTTGATGAGAATAGAGACCTCTTCTTTAAGGGGAGTTTTGGTTTCTATTTTAAAGGCAGAATTACCAAGCCAGGAAATATGCATAGTTTTTAAGATTTCAAGATATTAAAATGTACATATATTATACTAAATTTAGGCTGGGGGTGCAAGTGGGTAAGGTTACGGGGGATTGCCTAAATCTTGACTGCCTACGTATATACTGCTATACTGTATTTAACTTAATTAAACCCCGAGAAATGGGGGCTGAAATTATCAAAAAATGGCTAAACTAAGGAGATGGTTGCCGCAATTTTACTTGCTTAGCACCAATTCCCGCCAAGATAATTTTCGGCTAATTCTTTCTTTTAGAAAGAGTTGAGAAACTCTTTTTATTATCCCAAGGCCTCAGACTGAAGGATAAAATAGTTTTATGACTACCTTAAAAGAAGAAATTAAAGGAGTGATGGAGGACAAGAAAAATAATAATTTTAAGCAACTTATTGCCGACGCGCAATTTACCAAAGTGCCTAAAATTAGTGACTTAGTTAAGGGCGAAGTGCTTTCCGTAAGCCGTTCTTTGGTGCGCATTAATTTTCCGGGTTTTAGAACCGGTGTGGTGCGCGGTGAAGAATTGTATGAGTCTCCTGATTTTGTTAATTTAAAACCTGGCGATGAAGTGGAAGCCACTATTTTGTCATTGGAAAATGAAAATGGCGAGATGGAGCTTTCCTTTAAAGAAGCAGGTTCCCGCAAATCTTGGGAAGCTTTGGCCGGTTTGTTAAAAGAAGGCAAAATCGTGCAAGTTAAAATTAAAGATGCTAACCGCGGTGGTTTAATGGTGGGCTTGGATTCCGTTTCCGGCTTTTTGCCTGTCTCGCAATTAAATCCGGAACATTATCCACGCGTAGCCGGCGGTGATAAAAACAGAATTTTGGAAAGATTAAAATCTTACATTGGTCAAATGTTTTCCGTGAAAGTTTTAGACATCAATGAAAAAGAAAATAAATTGATTGTTTCCGAAAAGGCGGCTTGGGAAGAAGAAAAACGCAGCATGCTCAGCTCTTATAAAGTAGGGGATATTGTAGAAGGCACCATCACCGCGTTAACCGACTTCGGCGCTTTTGTAAAATTTGATGAAGTGGAAGGCCTTATTCATATTTCCGAAATCGCTTGGCAAAGATTAGATCATCCTAAAGACATCTTAAAAGTGGGTGAAAAAATCAAAGCTGAAATCATTCAAATTGAAGGAGCCAAAATTTTCTTATCAATGAAAAAATTAACTCAAGATCCTTGGGAAGGCATTAAAGAACGCTACGGTTTGGGCCAGCAAGTTAAAGGTAAGGTTTTAAAAGTTAATCCTTTTGGCTTGTTTGTGGAATTAGATAAAGATATTCAAGGTTTGGCGCACGTTTCCAGCTTGGGAGAATTAAATCCCAAAGAAGGGGATTTGTTGGATTTTGAAATCATCTCTATTGAACCGGCTAAACATCGCTTGGGTTTAAAATTGTTTGGACAGGAGGAACCTCATCAAAAGAAAGAAGAAAAAAATTAGTCTTTCTTTAACTAACTAATTTTGACCGCCCGGAGGTTTAAAATTTGTTAATCTAAAATTAAAACTATGTCACCATTTGTTAAAAACCTGCTTTTATTTGTTGGCGTGTTGGTGGTTTTATCTTTGGTTTTTGGCGGTTTTAGCGCCAACAAAACCAAAGTGGATCAAGTTAGCTTGGATAAAATCATCGCCGAGTTGCAAACTCAAGACATTAAAAAAATAGAAGTGGAGGGCGATGTTTTGCGCGCCACTTTAAAGAATGATACGGTACAAGAGGCTAAAAAAGAAGCCGGTGATACCTTAAGCAGTTTGGTTAAAAACTACAATGTTGATCAGGCCAAATTAAAAGATGTGCAAGTCTCCATTAAAAATGATCACGGTTGGGCCTTTTGGATCAGCAACTTGCTCCCTTTTGTTTTACCCTTTTTGCTTTTGGGCGTTTTGTTGTATTTTATGACGCGCCAAGTGCAAGGGGTTAATTCTCGGGCTATGGGTTTTGGCCAATCCACTGCCAGAGAAACCGGCAAAGATGATAAAAACAAAAAAACTTTTAAAGATGTGGCTGGAGCGCGCGAAGCCAAAGAAGAACTGCAAGAAGTGGTGGAATTTTTAATCACTCCTAAAAGATTTGCCGAGATGGGTGCTAAGATCCCCAAGGGAGTTTTATTGATGGGTGCTCCTGGTACCGGCAAAACTTTGTTAGCTAAAGCTGTGGCCGGAGAAGCCAATGTGCCGTTCTTGCACATGTCCGGTTCGGAATTTGTGGAAATGTTTGTGGGTGTAGGCGCCTCCCGCGTGCGCGATTTGTTCAAGCGCGCCAAGAAAGAAGCCCCAGCCATTGTTTTCATTGATGAGATTGACGCTGTGGGACGTCGCCGTGGAGCAGGGCTGGGTGGTTCGCATGATGAAAGAGAACAAACTTTAAATCAAATTTTGGTAGAAATGGATGGTTTTGAACCCAATTTGGGTGTTATCGTGATTGCGGCCACCAACAGACCGGATGTTTTAGATCCAGCCCTGTTGCGTCCGGGTCGTTTTGACCGTCGCGTAATAATTGACATGCCGGATATTCAAGACAGAGAAGAAATTTTGTTTGTTCACGCCAAAGGTAAGCCGCTGGCTAAAAATGTTTCTTTGCGTAAAATTGCCGAGCGTACTCCAGGCTTTTCCGGAGCGGATTTGGCTAATCTTTTAAATGAGGCGGCTATTTTAGCAGTGCGCCGCGGTAAAAAACAAGTAGGCGAAGAAGAAATTTTAGAGAGCATAGAAAAAGTAATTTTGGGCCCGGAGAAAAAGTCTCGCGTGATGACAGAAAAAGATAAGACAATGACTGCTTATCACGAAGCCGGACATGCCGTGGTAGCCAATTTTTTGCCAGGCTGTGATCCTGTGCGCAAGGTTTCTATTGTCGGTCGGGGATTAGCCGGGGGCTATACTTTATCTATGCCGGAAAAAGATGTACATTATCAAACTTTGTCCAAAATGAAAGATAATTTATCTATGATGCTTGGCGGATTTATGGCAGAAAAAATTATTTATGGTGAGGACCAGCTTTCTACCGGACCTTCTAGTGATTTAAAAAAAGTCACACAGTCAGTCACTTCTATGGTAATGCGTTTTGGCATGAGTGACAAATTAGGACCCAGAATGTTTGCTGATAATGAAGAATTGATTTTTTTGGCTCAAGAAATTCATGAGAAGAAAAGTTATAGTGAAAAGACAGCTGAGCTAATTGACGCGGAGATTTCTAGAATTTTGGAAGAGGCTAAAAACAAAGCCGGGGAAATAATTGGCCGATATCGTGTACAGATGGACAAATTGGTTAAAGTGCTGTTAGAAAAAGAAGTGGTGGAACAAGAAGAGTTTAAAGAGATAATGAAGGGGTAAAAAAAATTTTAAATTAAAAAGCGCTTCTTATTTAAGGAGCGTTTTTTAATTTAAAGATGCTTAGGCATGTTTGTTAGACCCAAATTTTAAAATTTGGTATAATAACATTAAGTTAAATTAACTTAATTATTTTTTGTTTATCTTAGTTCTTTATGTCTACCAAACATTCTTCTCTTTATCGTCAAATTATCAGTCAGGCTTGGAAAATTTCCTGGCATCATAAAATGATGTGGGTTTTTGGTATTTTTAGTGCCTTTATCGCCACTGGCGGCGCTTTAGAAATTTTTAGCCGCAATGTTCAAATGATTTTCACTCCCCATTTGCCATTTTTTTGGCGAGCAGAAATGCACTTTGTTGGTGGTTGGTCAAAAATTCCTTTGTTAATAATGTTGTTTCTTCTTTGCTTGGGCTTGGCTGTTTTTTTTGTTCTGATGATTGTTCGTTCTTTTGCCACTTTAATTTTGGCTACGGATAAATATGAAGGTAAAAAAATGGATTTGGGAAAAATTTGGCAGCAAACTAATAAAAATTTTTGGTTGGTTTTTTGGCCTTTGCTAGTCTTAAAAATCATTGTGGGGTTGGCCATTTTATTAAGTATTTTTCCTCTGTGGCTTATTTGGAGCGGCTACAATTCCAATATCTGGCCTTGGATTTATCCCATTCTCTTTATTTTGGGGGTAGTTATTACCATCATTGCTTCACTTTTAATGGTTCTGGCCGGGGCTTATGCCACTATTAAGAAGTATCCTTTGTTAAAATCTTTAAAGATGGCTTGGTTTCTTTTTATAAAAAATTGGTTAACCAGTTTAGAAATGGCCGTGGTGATTTTTTTGCTTAATTTTTTATTTGGTATTTTAACGATTTTTGGTTTGTTTATTATTGCTATTCCTACTTTTCTTTTTGTTTTTTTTGGTTTATTAATCCTTTTTCCTGTTTTAACCAACGTGGCTTTTTTCTTAGGAACCTTATTTTCTATCCTCTTAATTTTATGGTTGGCCGGATTTTTAGGGACCTTCCATACCGTGGCTTGGACTTTGCTTTTTAAACGAATGGAAGAAGGAACGGCCACAGCCAAATTACATCGTTTAGCTAATCAATTATTTCGTCGTTAGTTTTTATTTATGCCTAAAGTGTCTTTAAAATTAGCCTCTGATGAATCGGCCGCCAAATTGGCCGGCAAGATGCATGATATTGTCATTAAAGAAAAAGAGACCGAGGCGGAAAAATTGGCGGGGTCTTTGGGCGCGCCTTATATTAATCTTTTTCGTTTTCCAATTACAGCGGAAGCCATTAGTTTAATTCCCGAGATTGAAGCGCAAAAAAAGAAGGTCGTGTGTTTTTTGTTTACCGGATCGGAAATTAGGTTGGGCGCCATCAATCCACAAAAAGAAGAAGCCAAAGAACTTTTGCATGTTCTGGAAGAAAGGCATCACAGCCGCGGCGTTATTTATTTAATTTCGGAAAACAGCTTTAAAGAAGCGGTTAAATTTTATTCCGCTCTGCCTGTTATTAAACCAATCACCAAAGATGTTAGTATCACGGAACAAGATTTGGAACGTTTAGGCTCCAGCATCAATTCTTTAATAGAGTTTAAAAAACAATTGGCCAATCTTGATAATGTGACAGACTCGGTTACTCTGTTGGTGGCGGCTGCTTTAAAATTGGAGGCTTCGGATGTTCACGTGGAATCTGAAGAAGAGGGTGCGGTGGTACGCTATCGTTTGGACGGAATTTTGCAAGAAGCAGGGTTAATTTCTAAAGAATTATGGTCACGGATAATTTCCAGGATCAAACTTTTGGCGGGATTGAAAATTAATATTATTGATACCCCGCAAGACGGCCGTTATACCATTGTTTTGAAAAACGCAAAAGTTGATGTTCGTGTTTCTACTTTGCCTACGGTTTTTGGGGAATCAGTGGTAATGCGCATTTTAAAATCAGTGTCAGCTTTAAGTTTTGAAGAGTTGGGTTTACAAGACACCCTTCTGGGGGCTTTAAAAAAACAAATAGAAAGACCTTCGGGTATGGTAATTACAACCGGCCCCACTGGATCCGGTAAAACTACCACTTTGTATGCCATTTTACAGCAATTAAATAAACCGGGAGTAAAAATTATTACTTTAGAAGATCCTGTGGAATATAAAATGCCGGGGGTTAATCAAAGCCAAATTGATGCCAGCCGTGAATATACTTTTGTCAAAGGTTTGCGTTCCTTGTTGCGTCAAGATCCGGATATTGTCATGGTAGGTGAAATTAGAGATTTAGAAACAGCGGAAACGGCTATTCAAGCGGCTTTGACCGGGCATTTTATGCTTTCTACCATCCATACCAATAATGCCGCTGGAGCTGTGCCCAGGTTTTTATCTATGGGCGTTAAACCCTTTTTGCTGGCGCCAGCTTTAAATGCGGTCATGGGTCAACGCTTGGTGCGTCGTTTGTGCAATGTTTGTAAAAAAGAAATTTCTCTTGAGGAAATGTCTTTAAAGAAAGCTAGAGAAACTTTACAAAAATTACCAGCGGAATTTTTAACCAAGCATCAAATCATTTTAGATAATTTAAAATTTTATGGTCCTGTTGGTTGCGAAGCATGTAATGGCTTGGGTTATAAAGGACGTATTGGTATCTATGAACTTTTAGAAATGAACAAAGAAATTGAGGCTTTAATTTTAAAAAATGATGTTTCCGGTTATGCTATGGAAGAGGTGGCTATTAAGAATGGTATGATCACTATGGCTCAAGACGGTTTGCTAAAAGCTTTACAAGGCATCACTTCGGTTGAAGAAGTTTTTAGAGTGGTGGAATAGTTTTTTTATTTCGCCCTCAATTTGCGCTGTTTAACCAATTTATCTACAAAATTTGTTATTAAAATTTAAAAATTTAATTTTTTATGCCTCCACGCAAAACTATCACGGCTCGGCCGCGTAAGAAAAAAATAATTTCAGAGCCGTTAATTAATGTGCCTCCGGAATTAGAAGAGGAGTTTTTTTCTAAGGCGCCAATAATAATTCCGCAGGATTTTAATCCTTCGCCGCGTTTTTATCGCACTATTGCTTTAACCTTTTTGGGTGTGGCGTTGGTTTTAATTTTGGGAGTTTTGTATTTTACCCTGGGCAAGGCGGAAATTTCTTTATCTTTAAAACCTAAAAATGTTAAAGCGGATTTCCTTTTAGGCGTAGTACCACAAAATCCCGGCCCCAATCAAATTAATGGAATGGTTTTGCAGAAAAATATAAAAAATGAGAAGTTTGTTGCCGTGACTGACGAGGGCGAAGGAACCCCCAGTCAGGCTACTGGCAGAGTGACAATTTACAACCAGACTAATCAAGATAGAACCTTGATAGCTACCACCAGATTGTTATCTCCAAATAATATTTTGTTTAGAATGAAAAAAACTTTAGTAATACCGGCGCGGGGACAGGCAGAATCAGATGTTTATTCTGATAAAGTTGGCGTGGAAAACGAAATTGGACCGACTGAATTTACTATTCCCGGGTTGTCGACGGAATTGCAAAAAGTAATTTTTGCGGAGAACAAAGAAAAAATGACCGGTGGCTTAAAATTTATAAAAACAATCACTGATGATGACATAAAAACAGCCGGTGAAACTTTAATTAAAGAATTGGCCGTTCAGGCGCAGGATGAATTAAAGCAAACAAGCACATCCACTGTCAATTTTGATAATGCGGTTTGGCAGGTTTCCTCGCAATCTTACAAAAGCGCGGCCAAATTAGGCGAAGCCGCCGATAGTTTTAAAATAGCCGGAGAAGTTGTGGTGATTGGAGTATTTTACAATAGTCAGAGTTTGAATAAAATTTTATCAGAACAATTGCGGGCGGCTTTAAGTGAGAATGAAGTAGTGGTTGGCAAACCGGATTTGCCGGTGATTAGTTTAAATAAGTTTGATCTTAAAGCAAGAACAGCCGAATTAAAAGTAGCTCAAGATGCTCTGGCTCAAGTTAGTTACTTGGAAGATGTGATAGATAAAAGTAAAATTTTGGGTCAGAAAAAGTCCATAGTAGAAGAATATTTGCGTTCTTTGCCCTGGATAGAAAAGGCCGTGGTTAAATTATCACCGGCTTGGATTTTGTCCGTACCTAAAGAAATGAGTCGTGTAAAAATTAAGATAGATCAGTAGAAAAAGTCCTCCGTTAATACGGAGGTCTTTTTTTTTGTTAAGCAGTAAGTCTTAGGGGCGGAGGGGGTTGATTTTTTAGTCATTTTTAGTAGAATATAAGTTATTATGAAGTTTTATCTTATCACTTACGGCTGTCAGATGAATAAGAGCGATTCAGAAAGAATTGCCGGTTTTTTGTGTGATTTAGGCTGGGAAAAAGTTGAAAGGCCGGAAGAGTCTGATTTGATTATTTTGAATTCTTGCAGTGTAAGGCAAAGTGCGGAAGACAGGGTAATCGGCGAGGTAAAAAATTTGGCAGAACTTAAAAAAAATAATCCTCGTTTGGTAATAGCAGTTACCGGTTGTCTGCCCGGCAGAGATAAGAATAATAAATTACGTCAAAATTTCCCCGGGGCTGATTTATTTTTTCCCATTATTGATATAGTTAATCTTCCTCAGATGCTGCAAAATTTGGGTGTGTATTTGTCGGTTTCCAACTCCGCGTTGGATTATTTGGATTTTACGCCGCAATATACCAATAATTTTCAGGCATTTATTCCAATCCAAACCGGTTGTAATAATTTTTGCGCTTATTGCGTGGTGCCTTATAGCCGTGGCCGGGAACGTAATCGGCCGGTAAAAAAAATTTTGCAGGAAGTGAAAAAATTAGCAGACAAGGGTTTTTTGGAAATTATTTTGCTTGGCCAAACAGTTAACAACTATCAAGCTCCTGATGAGGAAAATTTTTCTAAAGTCAACCCTTTTAAAAATCATTTTGCCGCTCTTTTGTGGGAACTTAATCAAATAGGCGGTCTTAAGTGGATTCATTTCACGGCCGCTGATCCACAATATATGAATGATGAAATAATTGCCGCTTTAAATTTGTCTAAGCAAGTTAATTATTTGCATCTGCCGGTGCAAGCGGGAAGTGATAAAATTTTATCCCAAATGAATCGTCATTATAGTAAGGAAAAATATTTAGAAATAGTCGCTAAAATAAAAAAAACCCGTCCTGGTATAGCGCTGGGCACGGATATCATTATTGGTTTTCCCGGTGAAAGCGCGGAAGATTTTTTAGAAACAGTTGATTTGTATAAACAAGCCGATTTTGATATTTCCTATAATGCCAAGTATAGTCCGCGTTCCGGCACCCCGGCTTTTAAAATGTCAGACGATGTCAGCCGCGAAGAAAAAGAGCGTCGGTGGTGGGTTTTGCAGAATTTAATGGAGGAAATAGTTTTGCGCAAGAATCAAATTTTTAAAGATAAAGAAATAGAGGTATTGGTAGAAAAATGTGAAAATGGCTTATGTAGCGGTCATACTTACGAAATGAAGTTTGCCCAGCTTAAAGGTGGGGAGAGTTTGGTGGGAAAAATTGTTAAAATGAAAGTAGAACAAGCGGGAATGTGGGTTTTACGTGGGGAAATTGTTTAATGAATTTATGTTTAAAAAATTACCTAAAATAATTGCTGTAGTGGGACCGACCGCCTCGGGAAAAACCGCTCTGGGAATTTTTTTGGCGCAAAAATTTAAAGGTGAAATAATTTCTGTTGATTCAAGGCAAATTTATAAGGGTATGGATATTGGTACTGCCAAAGTGGAAGGAAAAAAAAATGTTGATGGAAATGGTCGGGAATGTTTTGACGTGGAAGGCGTGCGACATTATGGCATTGATTTAATAGAGCCTGATAAAATTTATTCCGTCGCCGAATTTAAAGAATATGCCCTTCAAGTAATGGCGGAAATTATACAACGGGGAAATTTACCAATTTTGGTTGGAGGTACCGGTTTTTATCTTAAAGCGATTGTAGAAAATTTAAAAATTCCCCGGCTGGCTCCCAATTTAGATTTGCGTCAAAGTTTAGAAAAAAAAGATTTAGCCGAATTAGTAAAGGAACTTAAAAAAATAGATCCGGTTTCGTCAGAAAAAATAGATTTAAAAAATAAACGCCGTGTTGTCAGGGCTTTAGAAGTGGCTAATTTTACCGGACAATCTTTTGCCGGCAATTGGCGAAAAGGAGAAAAATTGTTTGAAACTTTAGAACTCGGCATTACTCAGACACGCGAGGTTTTATATCAAAGAATTGACGAACGCGTAGAAGAACAAATTAAGAATGGTTTGGTAGAAGAAACTCAAAAATTAATTTCTAAATGGTACAAATGGAGTCTACCTTCTATGTCTGGAATCGGTTATAAAGAAATAGGAATGTTTTTGCGGGGAGAGATTAGTTTGGAAAGGGCCAAGGAATTTATAAAATTTAGAACACATGATTATGCCAGGCGTCAAATCACTTGGTTTAAAAGTATTACGGAAATTAAATGGATTGAAAATGTAGAAGAGGCAGAAGATTTAACTAAAGTTTTTTTAGCTCAATAATTTATGCTTTTTTCGCTTTATTTTTTGGCGATTTTAGGGTCGGTATTTTTTTTAATCGCCATATTTTATTTTATTATTGTTCCTTTTAGCAGTTTAATAAACGATTTAACACGTCGTAATACAGCCCCTTACGTTTCTTCGCGTCGCCGGGCCATTAAGATGATGATTAAAATGGCTGATATTAAAGCAGGAGAAACGGTTTACGACTTGGGTTGCGGAGATGGTCGTTTGGTTTTTGAAGCTTCTAAAATTAAGGGAAGTAAATGCGTGGGTATAGAAGTTAATCCCTGTGTTTTTCTTTTGGCCTGGGTTAAAGGAAAAACCCTGGGCTCTTCTGCTGTTATAAAAAAAGAAGATTTATTTGCAATGGATTTATCACAAGCCGATGTAATTTTCACTTATTTGCTACCCAGAATGATGTGGGAATTAGAAGATAAAATAATTAAAGAGGCTGGGAAAAACGTTAGAATAATTGCCAATTCTTTTGAATTTAAAAAACTCAAATGCTTAAAAGAAGAAAGAGATGGTAAGATCGTGGTAAGGGAATATAGTTTTTCTAGAATCGGAGTGTAAAATCGGAGGGGGTTGACATTATTGAGGATACGTGGTAATCTTCACTGTTGTCTGGGGTTAATTTTTTTTGTGCTTCATTGATAAAAAAAGGTTCTTTCACAAAGGAGAGTAAATCATGAAAGTTCTTAAGGTTTATTTTTGTGCCATTGCTTATTCGCCGGATTACCCGCATGGCGATTTAAAGCATAGTCTTTTTTTTGAGTCAGACCCTTTGAAGAAGATTTATTTAGCCTTGACCCGTTTGCTAAATAAGGCTCTTCAGTCTGGTGGAGATTTGTCTAACGTGCAAGTGGAATTAGACAACAGCATCGTCCATAGTTTGAATTACTGGGTCGCCTTTGTTGGGGTGCCTCAAGATCCATACTATAACCAGTCTTATTTGCGAGAGTGGTTTGCCAAGGTCCAGCAGCCCAATTGGTTGGAGAAAAAGTCTCGCGAGATGTTCCATCGTCCCAAGGTAATTTATGAATTTGCCGTGCGTGTGGAAAGAGATCAACAGAAGTTGGTGATCAATTTTTATCCTAAGGGTAAGAAAAATCCCTTTGATTACGATTTCCAAGTCAACTAACAGCTTCTTAACTTAGCTTTAAACATCCCGCAGTGGTTTAACCGCGCGGGATTTTTCTTTTTTGTTTTTGAAATTGAATGGCAAAACGATGAGTTTCGTCGCGGACTTTTATAAGTAGATCTTTGTTTTGCAAAGCCCATTTAATAATTTCCTCACTGTTCTTAGCCGCTGCAAAATGAAATTCATTTTTTTTACGAGCCTTACCTTTAGCAATACCCACCAGTGGCAAATTTATTTTTTCTTCATTTAATATCTGTTTAGCCGCGTTCACTTGCGGTTTGCCACCGTCAACCAAAATTAAATCTGGTAAAGGCCACTCCCAATGATTAAGACGGCGTTTTAAAATTTCTTTTAAACAATCTACGTCGTTTTGTCCAGTAACTGTTTTGATATTAAATTTTTTATATTCTGATTTAATTGCACCGAGTTCATTAAAGACAACTAAACTGCCAACTTTGCCAGTGGTGCCCAAGTTAGAGATGTCATATCCTTCAATAAGGACTGATTTTTTTTGAGTCGCTTCTTTTTCTTTGACAAAATCTTTATTCAAAAGTGCGATGTCTTGGATTTTTTGTAAATTCCAAATCTGATCGCGCAAGCGGCTGGCTTCTTCAAAGTTGTTTTCTTTAGCCGCCAATTTCATTGCGCTCGTCAATTTTTTCAGCAAACTTTTTTTTTGGC
Source organism: Candidatus Magasanikbacteria bacterium RIFOXYB2_FULL_38_10 (assembly GCA_001783145.1). Taxonomy (NCBI): domain Bacteria; phylum Candidatus Magasanikiibacteriota; species Candidatus Magasanikbacteria bacterium RIFOXYB2_FULL_38_10. The sequence continues at coordinate 17,595 of MFQT01000016.1, read as the reverse complement.
CTTTAAGAAAAAGCACTAAGGGCGCAATGACTTTATGTGAATAATCTTTAGTTGTAATTTCTCCGGTGCAAACGCCTAAACACAAACCAATTTGATAATTAAAACACGGCCGTTTTTGGTTTGGCTTACAAGTGGAAAAGAAAAATATTTTTTGTAAAATTTTTAAAGTGGCCCGGGTATTCAAATTGGGATAGGGCCCAAAGAGATATTTATATTTTGATTCCGCCACTTTGGCACCCTGTTTTATTTCATGTTCACGCACAGCCAAAAGTTTGGGAAATTTCTCACGAGTGATAACAAGATAATTCCAGCTTTTATCATCGCGCCAGTCAATATTATATTTGGGACGGTATTTTTTAATGTAATTACCTTCTAAAATAATGGCTTCTAAAACAGAATCAGTGGTGATCCATTTGATATTGATGACTTCGTGGATCATTATTTCAATTGGCCTGGGATTTTGAGGGCCAGCAAAATAACTGCGCACGCGATTTTTCAAGGAAGTGGCTTTACCAACATAAATCAACTCTTTTTGGGAATTATAAAAGAGGTAGATGCCGGGGGAGTTAGGAATATTTTTAAGATTGATCATAAATGATGTTTTATCTAGTGGCTTAAATTATTTTTAAAAAACACGCTTCAAGAGATTGAAAATTAGGATTTTTTACTTCGGAAAAATTACGTGGTTGCCCGTTTGCCTTTTTGCCTTCAGCAAAAAGTTTTCCGACCACTATTTTTCCTCAAAAAAATCTCTAATTTTCTGATCTTTTTCCGCTATAGTTTTTTACAAATAATTTAAACCACTCTTACTACCATTTTTTATTTTAGCATCCTCTTTAAATATTTTCCCGTATAACTGCCAACTTGTCTAGCCACTTCTTCCGGAGTACCCTCTGCCACCACCTCGCCGCCGCCATCGCCGCCTTCCGGGCCCAAATCAATAATCCAATCGGCGCATTTGATTACATCCAAATTGTGTTCAATCACCATTATGGTATTGCCTTGATTAACTAATCGTTCCAAGACTTCCAGTAATTTTCTCACATCATCATAATGCAAGCCGGTGGTGGGCTCATCTAATAAGTATAGAGTTTTTGTAGTTCCGTGTTTGGCTAATTCGCGTGATAATTTGATACGTTGGGCCTCGCCGCCAGAAAGGGTGGTGGCTGATTGTCCAAGCGTTAGATAATCCAAACCCACCTCATTAAGAATTTTGAGCTTGTCATAAATGAACGGAATATCTTTAAAAAAATCTTCAGCTTCGGCAATGGTCATGTTTAGAATATCAGAGATGTTTTTGCTTTTGTAGTGCACTTGCAAAGTTTCCTGGTTAAATCTTTTGCCTTTGCAAACGTCGCAAACAATCTGCACGCTGGGCAAAAAATGCATTTCAATTTCTAGCACGCCTTTGCCTTCGCAATTCTCACAGCGTCCGCCCAGGCCCCTGTGGCTGCCTTCCTCGGACGGTGTGGCCGGCACATTAAAACTAAAACGGCTAGGTTTAAAACCGCGGATTCTGGCTTCTTCTGTGGCGGCAAAAATTTCTCTGATGTGATCAAAAGCCTTGGTGTAGGTAGCGGGGTTGCTTCTAGAGGTTCTGCCAATGGGCGATTGATCAATAACAATTACGCGGTCAAGATATTCTGTGCCGCTCACGCTGGAAATATTTTTGGGTAAAGCTAAACGATTCAAACGGCTTTCCACGGTTGGAAGTAAAATATCATGCATCAAAGTTGATTTACCCGATCCAGATACTCCAGTTAAGGCCACAAAACGGCGCAAAGGTATTTCTACATTGATATTTTTTAAATTATGTTCTTTGGCACCTTTTATTTTTATTCTGGGTTGGCTTTTGTCAACACTGCGGCGTTGTGTTGGCCGCGGTATTTTTAACTCGCCGCGCAAATATTTGCCGGTTAAGGATTTGGCTGGATCGCCGATAATTTGACATGAAGATTTTTCTTTTGTTGTTTTGCTGTTCGCCAGTAAATTTTCCAAGGGGCCGGAAAAAATTATTTCCCCGCCGTGTTTGCCGGCTCCGGGACCGATGTCTGTTATCCAATCGCTTTCTAAAATTGTATCTTCATCATGTTCCACCACGATAATACTGTTGCCACTATCACAAATTTTACGCAAAGTGGAAACTAATTGAGCATTGTCTTTTTGATGCAACCCAATTGTTGGTTCATCCAAAACATAAAGTGCACCGACAAGTTTAGTGCCCACTTGTGAAGCCAAGCGAATGCGTTGCGCCTCTCCACCGGAAAGAGTACCAGCCTTGCGATTTAAAGTTAGATAATGCAAACCCACGTCAAACATAAATCCCAGGCGGTTTTGAATTTCCTTTAAAATTGCTCCGGCAATTTCTTCCTCCGTAGTATTTAATTTTTTGGCTAAATCTTCAAAGAAGTTTCGGGCTTCACTAACGTTTAAAGTTGTTATTTCCCAAATATTTTTACCGCCAACTTTAACATTAAGCGCGTTGGGGTTTAATCTTTTGCCTTGGCAAACCGGACAAACATTATCACTCCATAAAGATTCTGTGCCAAGTCCCGTACAGGCTTCACAATATCCATAAGGACTGTTAAATGAGAAAAGACGGGGCTCAATTTCTGGGAAACTGTAACCATCGTTGGGGCAAGAATATTCGGTACTAAAAATTTGTTCGCTTTTATCGGGAAAAATTACGGCGGCAATGCCGTTAGATAATTCCACAGCATTGGCAATCGCTTCGGCCAGACGCTCTTTGGAGCTCAAATCTTTCACTTTGTATTTTCCTAATTCCGATTGCGCTGTCTTAAATTTTTCCGCCATGGGAATTTTATCCACGACAATTTCAATTGTGTGTTTGGCATTTTTATCCAAAATTATTTGATTACGCAAACTTTTGATTTTGCCATCCACCCGCGCTTCCAAATATCCGGAGTTATAAATATCATAAAGCATTTGATAATATTCACCCTTGCGACCGCGCACTACTGGAGAAAGAATAGAGAGTTCTAACGGATCTTTGGCCGTGTTGGCTTTTTTGATCTCATCTATTTTTTTAAAAATATGTTCTTTGATTTCATCAGTGGTCATCTTTTCTATTTTTCCGCCGCAGATTGGACAATGTGGATCTCCAATACGCGCAAAAAGAACACGCAGATAATCATAGATTTCCGTGATAGTGGCTACGATGGAGCGGGGATTGGCGCTGTGAGCCTTTTGATCAATGGAGATAGCAGGGGAAAGACCCTCAATTTCATCAACATCTGGTTTTTGCATGCCGCCCAAAAACTGCCGCGCATAGGCGGATAGGGATTCTATGTAGCGGCGCTGACCTTCGGCAAAGATGGTGTCAAATGCGAGTGAGGATTTGCCCGAGCCGGACAAACCAGTAAAGACCACCATTTTGTTGCGGGGAATTTCTAAACTGATATTTTTTAAATTGTGTTCGCGTGCGCCTTTGATAATGATTTTGTCTTGCATAAAATTGGTTAAATATTGATTGTATAAGCCCAAAATTCCCCCGCAAAATTTTGCTAGGGGGTAGTAGATAAGTTAGGTTTGTTGTTACTGTAACATTTTTGGGCTGAAAAGTCAAGATGGGCGATGAGTGGTGAGGGCGTAAAAATAAGCGCTGCCACGGCGCTTGAAATTGCGTCGTTCGCCCCAAATGGAAGCACGCTTCCGCTTGTGGGCTCACTAGCAATTATAAAAAAGCCCACAGCGTTAGCCATGGGCGAGTTAGGAACAGGTTGTTCTAGGAAACGGTCAGCCAGGCATGACCAGGGATCCTGGCCAGGGTGTCGAACATCTCCTTTACGAAGGTGGCGAGTTCTTTCATGGTCCGGGACTTGCGGTAGCGGGGGAAGGATATCCCCTTGATGTCGCCATCGCCCGACCTCTCCTGCCGTAGCTTGAAGTGCTGCTTGAGGAACTCGTAGCCTTCCTCCGCTGTCAGCATATCGCCGGTGTAGTTGATCCGATATTGTCCATCAGGAGACCGGAACTGGACAACTCGAGCCGAGATGCCCCGAGTTCCCAAGATTTGCTCCCACCCCCATGCCTTGACCACACCGACTTCCACTACTTTGTCGTTGATGTGGTTGGGGCTGCTGTTGAAGACGAGATCGCCGTTATTCATTAGTCCCTCCGTTTTTGAACGATTTTTTCGCGACTTGGGTATGGTACCACTAGGGCACAGGGAACTACTTGTCTTGGCCGGGGCAACTCACGTTGCTGTTGTTGATGGAATCGCACCACCCCTCGAAGCTGTTGGGGTCGTGGTGATTCGTCTCCTGGGTGGAATTGTTGGCCGGCTCAGTGTCCGCGCCCTCATTAATGATGGCGGCTGTTCCCGCCAGTACTACCAGAGCCGCTAATCCCCACAACCGGATCTTTAATGAAAGACTCATTTTTCCCTCCATCTTTTCCCACTTTAACCCGTGGAAATTGGGTATAGCACTTGCCTTGGGATTTCTCCCTATTTCTACCTTATCTTAAAGATTTTTAAGGCACAAATAGGGAGAAATCAGCTTTAAAATAACAAATTTAACCTTAAAGTATAGCACATTTTGGGCTTTTTGTCAATAGCCTTGACAGAATCCTAAAAAAGTATAAAATTAAGGTAGCTTTAGAGGGAGAAGAAAATGATTTTTGAACAGAAGAAGATGGATGCAGACACGATCCAGACAAGGCTCTTTGAAATTATGCCCATGCTGGCACGGGCTTTAATCCTGAACGACAAATTGTATCAGGATAAGAAAGACCCTTACCGCCAAGCTTTTGCCCTGAACCCTGATGATCCTCGCATGCACGAAACCAATTGGCATGAGTGGGGAGTCATCACCCACAGTAAAAAGATTGATAATGCTAGAGGATATACTGGTCAATTTATTGGTCCTGTTTTTTCTCCGGCTGGGATGAGATTGGGCGCGGAGTTGGTCGGCCACTTTAATAAGTGGGAACTGTGTCTGGTTATTGCACCGGCTCTGCATGATTTAGGAAAGTTCACCCGGCGGGAGTTCCAGGGAATGAAACCGGACGGAATACGGCCAAATTTCCGTTTCAAGGGACATGAAATTGCCTCTGGCGAAATCGTCTTGAAAATGAAGCATTTTCTGACTGGTTTTGGGCTGACTTATGAGCAGGTGGAATATTTGGCCCGCGTCTGCGCCTTACACTTTAAGTTGGGCGAAGTGCGAACCACTGCTAAGGGACTTTCAAATGGTTTTTCCTTTGACTTTGTGGATAGTGAAGAGGCAAGGGTAATGCTCGAGGCTGTAATTCAGGAATCTCCTGACATGGCTGATGAGATTGGCGCCTTCTTTGTTGTGGATAGCTTGGCCAAGACAAGCGTTAGTACTGCCGCTTGGGCCAAATCGACAAAAGAACTGGAAGAATTGAAGCCTAGAATATTGGGACACCTGCGGGATAATAATCTTTCGGTGGAAATTTATACCCCGGCCGCCATGAGTCTGGCTGTGGAAATGGCCTTGGCGCGGCGATACTTTGAGGTTTTGAACGGCCTCAAGTAAGTTAGTCTAACAACAACTCCGATCAGCAATGATCAGAGTTTTTTTATTATCAATTTTGTAGCGTTTATTTATTTTTTAGCCTTTTGCGCGGTCGCATTTATTTTTTTAAGTTCACTTATTTCATCGCGCAAAATAGCAGCTAATTCAAATTCCAATTCCGCCGACGCCTCGCGCATCAGCTTTTCTTTTTCTTTGATGATTTCCGTCACCGGTCGGCCGTCTCCTAAAATATCCAACTTGGTGGTTTCTGATAACGTGCGTCTTTTAGGGACTTTGGCTTTGGCGGTGATGCCAAATTCTTCCAAAATGTTGCGGATGGTTTTTTCAATTGTTTTAGGTGTGATACCATGATTTTTATTATAAGCGATCTGAATCTCGCGGCGTCTTTCTGTTTCTCCAACTGCTATTTTAATGGATTCAGTGATTTGGTCGGCGTAAATAACAACTTGGCCGTTGACATTTCTGGCGGCGCGACCAATGGTTTGAATTAAACTGGTGCGGCTGCGCAAAAATCCTTCTTTGTCCGCGTCTAAAATGGCCACGAGTGTAACTTCTGGCAAATCCAATCCTTCGCGAAGCAAATTCACACCCACAATCACATCAATCTCACCTTTGCGCAAGGCGGTAATAATTTCAATGCGTTCCAAAGTATCAATACCACTATGCAAATATTTTACTTTAATTTTTTTCTTTAGCAGATAATCGGATAAATCTTCTGCCATTTTTTTAGTGAGTGTGGTGACCAAAACCCTTTCTTTTTTGGCAATGCGTTCGTCAATTCTAATCAGTAAATCTTCAATTTGTGATTTTTCTTTTCCTTTTCCAGTAATTCGGCTGATGATTATTTCCGGATCAATTAAACCAGTGGGGCGGACAATTTGTTCCACCACTTGCTCACTATTTTGGATTTCAAATTCGGCTGGCGTGGCGGAGACATAAATTACTTGCTCAATCTTTTGGTTGAACTCATCAGAGGTTAGGGGCCGATTATCACGTGCAGAGGGGAGGCGAAAGCCATGCTCTACCAAAATATCTTTGCGGGCTTTGTCTCCACTATACATGGCGCGGATTTGCGGAACTGTCACGTGGGATTCATCGAGCACAGTTAAAAATTTTCCAGTACCTTCTTTAAAATAGTCCAGTAACGTAAAAGGTGGCTCGCCGGTAGCGCGATCCTCAAAATGACGAGAATAGTTTTCTATGCCATTGCAATAACCTATATTTTTAATGAGTTCCAAATCGTAATTAACGCGGCGTTTTAGGCGCTCGTATTCTAAAATTTTTCCTTGTTTTTGAAATAGTTGCAACTGCTGTTCCAGTTCTTGGCGGATACTTTTAAAAGCCATTTCTCGCGACTCGGGGCTGGCTACATAATGCCGAGCAGGGAAAAACCAAGCATCGGGCAGTTCTCTTTTTATTTGGCGAGTAAGTGGGTCAACCAGTTCAATCAAATTTATTTTTTCGCCAATTTCAAAACGATAGATCATTTCTTCATTCACCGGCATAATTTCAAAAACCTGTCCGGTTAGGCGGAAAGAGCCGCGTTTCAATTCACTATTAGTGCGGGTGAATTGCATTTCAATAAGTTGTTCTAGCATTTCGCGTCGGCTAAGTTTTTGGCCGCGTCTTAAATGCAAAACAATTTTTTCATATTCTTTGGGTGAGCCCAAGCCATAAATGGCGGAAACAGAAGCGACGATAATAACATCACGGCGGGAGAGTAGTGCTTGGGTGCAGGCATGGCGCAAGCGATCAATTTCTTGATTGATCATCGCTTCTTTTTCTATGTAGGTATCGGAAGAGGGAAGGTAGGCCTCTGGTTGGTAGTAATCATAATAGGAAACAAAGTATTCCACGGCGTTATCCGGAAAAATTTCACGAAATTCATTACAGAGCTGGGCGGCCAAAGTTTTGTTGTGGGCAATTACAAGAGTGGGCAACCCTGTTTTGGCAATTACATTGGCAACGGTAAAGGTTTTGCCAGAGCCGGTGACGCCAAGCAAGGTCTGCGCGGAGTATCCTTTTTGCAACCCTTGGGATAATTTTTCAATGGCTTGAGGTTGGTCTCCAGCTGGCTTAATTTTGACTTTAATCTTAAATTGGGGCATAGATAAGTGCAGTTTAGCGCAGTTTTGGCTTAAAGGCAAGGTTGAGGTGTTCCTCGGTTGCTGTTTTTTTAATACCAAAAAAGACAGAAAGTAATCTGTCTTTTTATGTCCCTACTCATTTATTTCAACTTTTCTTCCAGCATTTCCTTCGCGGTCTGCGGATCAACTTGTCCTTGTGTTTCCTTCATCACTTTGCCTATCAGAAATTGTATTACGGCCACTTTTCCGTTTTTGTATTGCTCTACTTGATCCGGATTCATTTTTATTACATTATCCACTGCTTTACTAATTAAATCATCATCTTTTACTTGTCCTAATTTATTCTCTTCCATAATTATGGAAGGGTCGCCGCCGGCTTCTAACATTTTGGCCAGTAATAATTGGGCGTTGGCGCTGTTAATTTTATTGGTATAAATTAAACTGATAAACTCGGCAAAATTTTCCGGGGTAATTTTTAAAATTTTAATATCAATTTTGTTTTCCGCCATCAGCCCCATTAATTTAGAAGTGAGCCAGCCGCCAACTAGTTTTCCTAACCGGGCGCGATTTTTGTCCATAATTTCGTCCTCCGTTCCTTCCATCTCCGGCAGGGAAGTAAGCCATTCCCAAGCTTCACTAAAAACATTTTCTGTAAATTCCGCCCACTCCGGTTCGGAAGTTAAGATGCGGGCATCGGATTTGGAAAGTCCGTATTCTTCTACAAAACGATTTCTGGTTTGCGCTGGCAATTCTGGCAAATTAGCTTGAGCCCTCTCGGCAATTTTGGTCAAATCAAAAGCAGGAATATCTGGTTCAGGTAGATAACGATAATCTTCGGCACCTTCTTTAACACGTTGTTCTTCGGTAATTTGTTTGGCATCGTTCCAGCCGCGGGTGGTTAATTTTTCCGGAATATCTCCTTTATCCCATAACTCACTTTGTCTTTTTATTTCGTATTCAATGGCCCTTTCCACGGCTTTAAAAGAATTTAAATTTTTGATTTCTGTCTTGGGATAAAATTTAGTGTCGCCTTCCGGTCGTAGAGAAACGTTCACATCACAGCGCAGATGTCCTTTTTCCATATCCGCATCGGAAATATGTAAAAATCTGGCAATGGTTTGCAATTCCTGCAAAAAAGTTTTGGCCTCGGCGCTGGAAGAAATATCCGGCTCGGTCACAATTTCTACCAACGGAGTGCCGGCGCGATTAAAATCCACCAAAGTATCGCCACTCAAGTGTATATTTTTAGCCGCGTCCTCTTCCATGTGCATTCTGATCAGCCTAATCTTTTTTTTATTTTTTAAAGGCTTGGATTTTTTTTCTGTCCCGTGTATTTCCTCCTCTACTAATTTATCCAGCGCTTCCTCTCCTTCTTTAGTTTCTATTTCCACAAAACCTTTTTCGCCAACAGGCAAATCGTATTGGGAGATTTGATAGCCCTTGGGTAAATCGGGATAAAAATAGTGCTTGCGATCAAACTTACTGATTTTATTAATTTGACAATTTAAAGCCAGAGCGGTTTTTACCGCCCACTCGGCCGCTTGTTGATTAGGAACCGGGAGCGTGCCGGGCTGCCCTGTACAAATAGGACAAATGGTGGTGTTGGGCTCTAAATATTCTCCGCGATTATCGCAAGAGCAGAACATTTTGGATTTAGTTTTTAATTGAAGGTGAATTTCTAGTCCTATTACCGGCTGATACATAATTAGTTTAGATTAGCCGGGATTGATTCCGGGGCGGGGGAATTATCTTTCAAATCTTTAAACATTATAGTCATGAGGCCGATATTTAAAGGTAGGACCAAGATAGCTGTCACGCTTTGCAGGGCGTTTAGCCACCAGGGCATAGTAGAAAAGACAGAAGAAAATTGATTAAATTGAGTGATCAATCCAATGATTAAAGTGGGAATGGCGATGATTACAAAGATGATCAACCCATAAAAAAACCCAGTGACAACCAGACGCCACACTATTGCCCAAAATTTTCCTTGCACCAGTTCTTTGCTTCTTTGCAAGGCGCTATAACCGCGCTTGCCTTCAACAGCAAAGATGTAAAGGGAAAATAAATACCAGATGGTAAAAATTAAGCCGGGAATCACTAAAAGAATTGTGCCGGCCATGATGATAAGACCCATTAAAATAGAAATCCATAAAAATGGCGCGGTGTCCCTCCAGCTTTCCGTGTAAAGGATTTTTTCATTAAGAGGTTCTTTAGTTAAGCTGGCACTGGTTAATCTGATTAAGACAATTTGCGTCCAAAGTCCAATGATAAAACTTAAAGCTGACAACAAAAGATAAATTGGAAAACTGTAATTAACGTATTTAAGATTCGTTAAAGTGTCAAAAATATTAAGTATGATTAAAAGCACCGCTGGAATTAAAAGCCAGCCAAGAATTTTTAGGAAAGTTTTGCAGTTAACTTTAAAGATATTAAGCGCTTCTTTAAAAATACTAAGAGCGGGCAAAAGTTGGCGATCAAATCCAAGCATGAATAAAAAACCCACATCCACAAAAAGACTGGACCAAAAATGAGCGGTGTTGGGTAAATTTATTTTTTTGCCATACCAGTAGTTGATGTAGATTCTTAAGGCCAACCAAACAATAAAGATTATGATGTAGGCTTTAAGGTTTTGTCTTAAAGAAGCCGGCATTAAAATAACCGGTACAATAATACTAAGGAGGCCTAAAACATAAAAAAGAGCGTATTTGTTTCTTAAATTCATAAAATTAATTAACTTAATTTTTCTTTAATTAGATCCCAAATTTTTTCATGGATTTTATCCGGAGGCAAAATATTTTCATTCTCCACGCATTCTATCAAATGAAAATCAGGAAAAGAGGTCGAGATCTCCAAATAAGTTTTTTCCGCATTTTTTAAGTGTTCTATATCCGCTTCGTGTAAATCTCTTTTTTTGGTATTACCTAAATATTCGCGGGCCGCTTTTTTATCTACCAATTCTTGAGCGATTGAGGCGGTGACATGTAAAATTATGTTAAGATCCGGCCTGGGTATCCCAAAGATATTATACTCCAGATCATCGTTCCACTCAAAGAATTTTTTTCTTTCCTCATTATCTTTAATCTTGCCCCCTTGATGTCCCATGTTGGAGGAGACATAACGGTTGGCAATAACAATTTTGTTTTCTTGCAGCCAATTTCTTATTTTAGGAGCGGCGGCAAATCTATCCACGGCATAAAGAACCGAGGCGCGATGCGGTCCCACCTCTTCGGCCGTGCCATACAATCCATTAAGGTATTCTTCAATGGCCGCGGCGGATTTTTGTCCGTACTGCGGAAAACTAATTATTTCCACCGGGTAATTTTCTTTTTTTAGACGGTTAATCAGCAGTTCTGCTTGCAAACTTTTGCCACTGCCATCAATGCCATCTATCATGATAAACATACTTTAGTCCATTTTTGGTTTATAAGAATACTCCGGCTTGAACATGGTAGAGGCCCAAGAAGAGGATCCTTCGCTCATATCAACCTTAATATACTTGGCTAAGAGGGGATGTACTTGGTTTAATTTTTCCCAACAAGCCTGGGCAATGCGGCGATAAGAAATGTGTCCCTTTTTGCCGCTTCTAAGGGAAATAAAATGGTGTAATTCCCGCAAATTCCAAGTAAAAAGTGTGCGTTTTCTAAAAGCCAAAGGCACTACATACTGTGCTTCTTTGGGGAAAATCGGATAAATTTTTTGATAAAGATCCACGGCGCGATTCATTACTTCTTTAAATTTGTCTTGCAAGCCGGCCTCTACAATTTCTTCCGGAGTTTCATAACCATGTACAATGGTGACATCCTGGTTGGTTTGCGTATTCATGCGGTGGCGTTGAATGTCGCGAAAAGCGCCATAATCCATTAAAATGTCAAAAGTATAATAGATGTGTTCCAGTTCACGCAAAGGAGCATCAAAAGCCGCTCGATTTTTTAAAGCTTCATCAATTACTTTTTCTTTAGCTTCTTGGGGCATCTTTTTTACCTCACTTAAGATTTGTTTGTAAGGAAGATTGGAACCGCGATAAAGGAGTGTGGTAATTAATTTGTCTTCCGCCTCTTCATCGTATCGTACAATTTCTACAGGGTTAACAGGTGCGCTGTCGGTTGGCAAAAAATTGATGGAGAGATTGGTTAAATTAGTTGGAGTTTGTTTAAGGTATTCATTGGCATTGGCGAATTTTATCAAAGTGGGGGTTATTTCTAGGGCTGTTTTTTTCATTTGTTCTCCAATAGTACGCATTTCTTCCAAGGGATGAGACAAAAGTTTAACAATGGCGTGTTCAAATGCGCGAGCGTTGGCGGTCATACCTAGATTAGTTAGGGTAGCGGTGGGCAAAAGGTAGCGAATATTATCACAAATACGCGCTTTGGTAATGACATTATAAATTTTTTCCGGTTCTTCCTCTGCGCGCGGATATTTTTTGGTAATGAACTCTTTCACAGGCTCATTCATCTCTGTGTAAGTATCAAAAATATAATCCATGGTTTTTTGATATTCCTCAGCCAAGGATGAATTTAGAATATTTTGCGGTTTGTAGTATTTGGTTTTATCAAAAACTTGATAGCGAGTGGATTTTTCCGTGTAAGAGGCTAAACGATTGTCTTCTATTGCTTTGGTGGCCAAAATGGAAACGTTTTCTATGGCCATATGCAAGGTGGCGTGTTCCGCTACACTGGAATGTCCATAGCCCACCACCCATTTTTCATGAAAATCAGCGGATTTGGCATCGGTTAATTCCGCGGCGATATCGGCAAAAGATTCTGGCGAACGAGAACATTTGGCAAAGGCCACAGCTACCACTTCTGGTTTTAAATAATCCAAGCTGTAAACAGAAAGTTCATTAGATTTTTTTTCCTCCTGTGGTCCTTTTTCGGCCATAATTATGGGTAAAATTAAGAATTTTTGTTTAGATATTGTAGCATAGACAGAGTGGTTTTACAAATAAAAAAACCAACCCGGTTGGGGGTTGGATAGTATTACAAAATTTGAATTTTTTTGATCATTTTTTACTTTTTTAAAAAAAGATTAAGACGGATTTAATTTTGCGTTAACAACCCCAAGATATTTTTAAATTGCTCCTTTTTAATTTTTACTCCTATATTTTTAATATTGTGTGTATCTGAGCCAAAAGTTAAAACCAGATTATTTTTTTGCGCCAGCTTTTGAAAAAAAGGCTGCGCCTCTAAGCGATTATGTGGATTTTCTAAACCCCACAATCCTACTTGTTTTAATTTTTTGATAAAATACTCAGCGCGCTGTTGATTAGTTAAATCCAAATCCGGATGGGCCAATGCCGCCACCCCCCCGGCTGATGAGATAAGTTTAATCGCCTTAATACTATCCAATTTTTTCTTAGGCACATAACCGAATTGTCCCGGTTGATCCAAAAATCCGCCAATGAAATCGGAAAGATTGCCTTGAAAATTAAAAACCCTTTTTAGTATTTTTTGGTTAGAGGTGCCTTGCAAAATAGCACGTCCTAATTGCGGTTTGCCTACATTAGGTTGACTAAGCAGGTTTTGAATTGTTTTTTTGTCAAAATAAATGCCGATTTTTTGAAAACGAGCAATTATTTTACGGGCGCGTTCTATTCTTTTGTGTTGCTGTTGTTTTAAAATTTGTAAAAGCTGTTTAAAAAAACGATTAAAATTGTATCCCACAATATGCAACTCCTGTCCTTCCAATTCCGTGCTCAATTCAATTCCTACGATGGCCGGTATTTTATTTTTTCGGCACAATTTTAAAAATAAAGAAAGTCCGGCCACTGTATCATGATCGGTTAAGGCCAATAATTTAAGGCGTCTTTTCCCGGCTTTTTCCACCAATTCTTCCACTTTCATTAGCCCGTCGGAAAAAGTGGTGTGAGTATGCAAATCAATTAACATATTACGTATATTTGGCAACCAAATCATCTAATTGCCGGTGTAGGTTTTCCCAATTGCCATTGTTGTCTATTTTTTCTTTGGCTTGTGTGATTACATTTAGGATGGAAAGTTCGGTAGAACGCTGATGGTCGGCTAAAAATTCTTCATAAGTTTTTTTAGTGTCATCGGCATTTTCTCCACGTTTGATCAAACGTTCATATCTGATTTTAGGGTCAGCAAAAATTTCCACTAAAACAAAATTAGGAAGTTGGCCTAAATAGCTGATGTCAGCCAGACGTCGGACGCCTTCTATGACAATAATTTTCCGTTCGTCTTTTTCCGCATCCTGACCAATGGTTTTGGCCATTACATCTTCGCCATAAGCGTCGCGGATGAATTCCGAAAGTCTAATTAAATTATCACGAGTTTGTTTTACATAAATGCGATTTAAAATGTCGCGCAACATAGTGGAAAAACGGTAAGTGGCGGCACCGTGTTTTTCCTCTAAATATTTAGCCGCCGTGCCTTTGCCGCTGGCGATAAGTCCTGTGAATCCTAAAATTACTTTTTTATTAACATCCATATTATTAAAATCATTCTTTTATTTTTTCTGGCTGCGGAACTCGCCTTTCCGACTGCGTCGGAAAACGGCCCGAGTATCTTTTATTAAACTTGCATCTCCCGGCATTGGGCCTGGTTCAAACAGTCCTCGCTGGCGAAAAAACAAAAGAATGCTTTTTACTCTAATAATTTTTTATCTCTTGCCCTCCATTTTAACGTTACCCTCTTTGGCTTTTACTTCGGTAGCTTCTTCCTTAAACAGTTCTCTTAATTCGGTCAGCCAATTTTTGTTTTCTTGATGCCGGTCAACATCAATGCTGGCATTTTTTAAGTAATCAATTACTTCCGGATTGCGGTAGACTTTATCATAGACAACTCTTTTGATTCCGGCCGCCACCAAATATTTAGCACAGTGAATACAAGGGGAATAGAGGGTGTAAAGGGTGGTTCCTTCGGTAGAGGCGCCTTGCAAGCGCGCTACTTGTAAAATAGCGTTATGTTCGGCATGAATGGTTCTAACACAGTGGCCATCTTCTAGTAAATGACCCACTTCATCGCAGGTGGGCAGGCCTGGGGGAGCGCCATTGTAGCCTGTGGCAATAATTCTTTTATCTTTCACTAAAACAGAGCCGGTGTGCAACCTGTCACAATTAGCCCGGGTGGCGGTAATTCTGGCCATGGCCATAAAGTATTCATCCCAAGAAGGGCGGACAAAATTTGTTGGCGTCATAATTTAAAAAACCCAAAAAATAATTAATAAAAAGCGGGGGATTGTCCCCGCTCTTTATTATAGCTTTTATTAATTGGCCTGTAAACAGTTAAACAACTTGAATTTTTACAGCCGGACCCATGGTGGATGTTAAAATGGAATTTTTAATATAAGTGCCTTTGGAAGAAGCCGGCTTGATTTTTTTAATTACGTCTAAAACCGCTTGCAAGTTGGCTAAAATTTTGTCGGTAGGAAAAGAAACTTTGCCTACTGCCACGTGAATGTTGCCGCCATCATCATTTTTAAAAGCCAATTTGCCTTTTTTTAATTCTTCTATAATTTTCTTAATATTAGGTCCCACTGTTTCTGTTTTAGGGTTAGGCATTAAACCTTTAGGTCCTAAAATTTTAGCCACTTTGGCCAGTTTGGGCATCATCGAAGGGGTAGCCACGGCTACATCAAAATTAATTTTTTGGGTTTTGGCGATTTCTTCAATCATTTCTTCCGCGCCAACCAAATCGGCTCCGGCAGCTTTGGCTTCGTCCTCTTTGCCGGCTTCCACAAAGGCCGCGACAATTTTGGATTTACCAAAAGAGTTAGGCAACACAATGGTGCCGCGAATCTGTTCTTCGCCTTTTTTAGGATCAATACCCAGACGTAAATGTACCTCTAAAGTGGCATCAAATTTTGTACCGGAAGTTTTTTTCACCAGCTCAATAGCCTCTTCTAAAGAATAAGCTTTTTTTCTTTCCACTTGGGATTTTAATTTAAGATATTTTTTGCTGCGCATATTTGCGTTTGTGGTTTTAATGAAATTTTTTCAAAATTTCTCCCACGTTAATTATTTTTAGTTTTCTTTTTCTTCTTTATCTTTTTTAGACAATCTCCAGTGAAAGAAAAATAAAGGAAGGGCCACTAAAAGCATAGAAAAAGATCTAACTGCCTCTGATTGTTTTTGAATTACATATCTTTCCTCTTGATCCTTTTTAAATCTTTCTCTGTCTTCGGCTGTGGAAGTGACGTTGGTTTTGGAATCAATTGCTATCGGGTAAGATTCGTAAAATTCCGCACGATCAGCTTTGGTGAAAATCCAAGTTTTTAATCCCAGGTTTATTAAACTGGAAGAGGCAATTATAATCATGACCAGGGTGATTAAGGAAACGGCGTAAAGATAAATGGTGCGGATGAGTTGAGATTTAGAGGACATAGTTTTTGGTTTAAGATATAAAAGATTCTGTGGCCTGTGATTTTAAGAATAATATTAGATAATTTAAACCACTGTAAGTCCCATTTGCTTGGCTGTGCCTTCTACCATGCTCATAGCTGATTCCACTGTGGTGCAGTTTAAATCAGGCAATTTTTTTTCGGCGATTTCTTTAACTTGCGCCTTGGTGACTTTGCCTACTTTTTCTTGCAAGGGTTTGCCAGAACCTTTAGTAATACCGGCAGCTTTTTTTAATAATTCGGCCACAGGAGGAGTTTTGGTGATAAAGGTGTAGCTTCTGTCTTCAAAAACGGTAATTTCTACCGGGGTAATTTCACCCATTTTTTCCTTAGTGGCGGCATTAAATTTTTGGCAGAATTCGGCAATGTTTAAACCGTGTTGACCCAAAGCCGGACCGATTGGCGGCGCTGGATTGGCCTGCCCCGCGGGAATTTGCAATTTGATAATTGTCTTTATTTTTTTAGCCATATGATTGATTTAAATTATTGTTTATTCGGCAAAAACACTGGAAACAGTTTCTTTTTTCTTGTCGGTTTCTGTTTTAACTGCTGAAGCGGTTGAAGCGCCCAAGGCTTTGCCGTCTTTGATTGCTTCCGCCACCAATTTAACAATCATTTCAATGGAATGAGTGGCATCGTCATTAGCCGGAATGACATAATCAATTTTTTCCGGATTGATATTGGTATCACAAATGGCCACTATTTTAGTGCCAATTTTTAAAGCTTCTTCAAAAGCGGTTTTTTCTGTTTTTAAGTCAACAATAAAAATAATGTCGGGTTTTCTTTCCATTTTTTCCACGCTGGAAAGATATCTATCCATTTTATCCAATTCTTTCATTAAACGGATTTGTTCTTTTTTGGTGTATTTGGTTATTTCGCCGGTTTCTTTCAGACCTTTTAATTTTTTGTATTTTTTAAACAAAGTTTGATGGATTTCATCAAAGTTGGTTAAAAGGCCTCCTATCCAACCTTCGGTGATATAAGGAACGCCGGCCTCTTCCGCATACTTTTTAATGATTGGTTTGGCCTGTTCTTTGGTGCTGACAATTAAAAAAGTGCGATTTTGGGCCGCGGCATTTTTAAGATATTCCAAAGCTTCAGCCAATTTGGCTTGGGTTTTTTCCAAATCAAAAATGTGCACTTTATTTCTTTGGGTAAAAATAAAAGGCGCCATTTTGGGGTGCCACTTGTTAGACTGGTGGCCAAAATGAACACCAGCTTTAAGCATATCTAAAATTGAGGGTATCTGATAGGACATAAATTATCTCCTTTTATCGTCTTTGTTTTTAGGCAAAGTACGGAACCGCTTGTCCCGTTCCTTTTGGGCCCCTAAATGAAAGGGGAGGAGCAAAAGGAAAGAAGCTGGGAAAGCTGTGATTATTTAAGTTAAATTAACGTGAGATTAGTATAGCAGAGGGGGCGGGCAGATGTCAAGAGGGGAGGATTTTAAGCAAAATAAGGCCTCTCTCTTGACATTTTCTTTAAAATATGATAAAACTATCTGTCTTGTTCTTTTCACAAACAAAGGAGCAGAAGATGGCTAAGAATCTCCCTAAGCTGCCCTTTGGCAGTATGCCCTTTAGTGTGACGGTGGATTACAACCAGAGCAAAGAGCAGATGCTTGTGGA